>CAZSHJ010000021.1:0-24309 GCA_964606745.1 uncultured Thermoplasmatales archaeon
AGCCCTCCTCTTCGTGAGAAGCCCCGCCATTCATGGCGGGGAGTATATCACATTCCCCGTATCCACTGGGCTCAAATTCCAAATAATTTCCTTACTTTATATCATGAAGTTGGGCAATTGAGAAAGGGTTTATATTATACAACAACATTAATCGACAATATTAATCTTGCAGTAAAGTAAACTATCTATTTTAAAATCTGTAAATGTATACAGCCCAGTCAATATTATGCAATCAATGTCTTTGTTTTAATTTAAGGTTTTAATTTAAGTCTTGATATTCTTGATCTTGATATATGGATATATACATACGCAGGAAACATTTTTTGTGCTTTGTTGTCCTGCCGATGGTACGATTAAAATTCTTCTTTCTTCACCATCCCCTTTCCTGCATCCTTTCTCCCGGGGGAATCTCTTCTACGGTTTGCCCCACCATCGCCTTCCCGAGTCCTCCGGATATCTCTGTGAGCACAGATGGGTCATCAAAATTTGCCACCGAGTCCACTATTGCCTTTGCCATCTTTGGCGGGTTTGAGGATTTGAATATGCCGGAGCCTACGAAAACGCCGTCATTTCCGAGTTGCATCATGAGTGCCGCATCTGCAGGGGTTGCTATCCCACCCGCCGCAAAATCAACGACAGGCAGCCGTCCCCGTTTTGCCGTTTCCTTCACAAGCTCGAAGGGCGATTCTATCTTTCTTGCCACTTCCATGAGTTCATTGTTATCCTTCTCCTTCAATTCTCTTATCTGCTTGAGTATGACACGTCGGTGGCGGACAGCCTCTATTATATTCCCTGTACCTGCCTCACCCTTTGTCCTTATCATTGCCGCCCCCTCGTGAATTCTTCGCATCGCTTCCCCCAAATCACGGGCGCCGCAGACGAACGGGGTCTTGAAGTCATGCTTCCATACGTGATAGAACGGGTCAGCAGGCGTTAGTACTTCGCTCTCGTCTATCATATCAACGCCTATGCTTTCAAGTATTCGTGCCTCGGTTATATGGCCTATCCTGCACTTTGCCATGACCGGGATTGAAACTGCATCCATGATGTCCTGTATAATTTTCGGGTCAGCCATTCTTGCAACGCCCCCGGCGGCACGGATATCGGCAGGGACACGCTCGAGCGCCATGACTGCCACCGCCCCCGCCTCCTCCGCCGTGATGGCCTGCTTCGGGATGGTAACATCCATGATGACGCCTCCCTTCTGCATCTTGGCAAATCCTCGCTTTACCAGTTCGGTGCCGTACATGAGTCCTTCCAAATCAAGATTAAGTGGCATGGGTGAATATAGGGAGCTTGTATTATATATTTTGCGGGAGGTATCAAAACAATTTTAAGGGTTTAGCGGATGGCGGGTCAATGAAGGCAAGTATTGTAATCCCGACGCTGAACGAGGAAGAGGGAATAGGTGATACGCTGGACAGCGTCAGCAGGAAGGGATTTGAGAAGATGGGGCTTGAACTGGAAATGCTTGTCATAGACGGCAATTCCTGGGACCGTACGAGAGAGATAGCCGAGGGGAAGGACGCAAGAGTTATTATTGAGCCGCGCAAGGGTTATGGAAGGGCATACAAAACAGGGCTAAAAGAGGCGGAAGGAGATATAATCGTCACGGGTGATGCCGATGGTACATATCCTTTTCATCTTGCCCATGAGTATGTTGATACTCTTCTTAGCAAAGACATGGATTTCATCACAACCAACAGATTTGCAGGGCTGGAGAAAAAGGCGATGAGCCTCAAGCATTTTTTTGGTAACTTCATTCTTTCTTTAACGCTCCGCCTGTTTTACGGGGTGAAGGTGAAGGATTCGCAGTCGGGTATGTGGATTTTCAGAAAGGAAGCGCTGGGAAAACTGAAGAAACTTGAGGAATTCGATGACGGGATGCCGTTCAGCGAGGAAATAAAAATAGAGATGTTTTCGCATTCCGGCATAAAGGCCTTGGAAATACCGTCCCAGCTCTTCAAGAGAAAGGGAGATGCAAAAATCGAATCATTTGGCGACGGATGGAAAAATCTGAAATTTCTGGTAAGAAACAGGTGTGGTAAATGGATCCGTTAGTGATTTTGTGGATATTTCTTTTTGGTATAATCGCAGGATTCATGGGGGGCATTACATTTGTGTACCGCCGGGCGGTGCAGCCCTGGAAGGAAAGAGCGGAGAAGGTGGAGACAAGGAAACGTTCACTCTCATCTACCTACGGAAAAATCACAGAACAGTTTGCCCCATTTATGGAAGATTATCCGTTCAACTGGAAAAAATTTCGTTTCATCGGCTCTCCGATAGACGGCATACAGTTTGATAATGAAGTTATATACTTTGTTGAATTCAAGAGTGCGGGAGGAAAACTGAGCGAGGAGCAGAAGAGAATAAAGAAGATGGTGGAGGAGAAGAAGGTGGAATGGTACGTTTTCGAGGCAAAGGATGGGAATCAATCTTAAACCTTTAACCGCTCCGAAGGCAGTATCGCTCGATGAGTTGAGCGGGATGACGATAGCAGTAGATGCATACAATGTCCTCTACCAGTTTCTATCCATAATAAGGCAGAGGGACGGCACGCCTTTGAAGGATGCCTACGGAAATGTGACATCTCATCTTTCCGGTATGCTGTACAGGACTGCAAATCTGGTCGAGCTTGGAATAAGACCGGTATATGTTTTCGACGGAAAACCCCATCCCCTGAAGATGAAAACCCTGCACGAGAGAAGGATTGTAAAGGAAAGGGCGATGGAGGAATGGGAAAAAGCCCGGGAAAGGGGAGACATGGAGGAGGCAAGAAAGAAAGCACAGCAGACATCCGTGTTGAGCAAGGATATGGTGGACGAGGCGAAAAAACTGCTTGATTTGCTTGGGATACCGCACATAGACGCTCCCGGCGAGGGCGAGGCACAGGCATCATTTATGAGCATGAGAGGAGATGCCGATGCCGCATACTCCCAGGATTTTGACTGTCTGCTGTTCGGTGCCCCTCTTCTGGTAAGGAATGTGGCGGTAACAGGGCGGAGGAAGTTGCCGGGAAGGCAGAAGTGGGTGAATGTGTCGCCTGAGAGAATTGTCCTGCGGGATGTGCTGTCTGCCAATGAAATAACGAGGGAACAGCTGGTTGACATGGCGATTCTGGTGGGCACGGATTTCAACGGGGGAGTCAAGGGGATAGGTCCAAAAACCGCCCTGAAGTTGATAAGGAAATACGGAAAAATAGAGGAGATGGAGAAGATGGAGGAGGTAGAGAACCTCCGGGAAGTAAGGAATATTTTTTTGCATCCTTCCGTAACGGACAGATATTCCGTTGAATGGAAAGAAATAGATGTCTCCGGGGTGCTTGATTTTTTATGCAAGGAGCATAGATTCGGCGAGGACAGGATAAGACATGCCGTAGAAAAATTCAAGGATTTTTCAAAATCATTGGGGCAGAAAAA
The DNA here is from genome assembly GCA_964606745.1 of uncultured Thermoplasmatales archaeon. Lineage (GTDB taxonomy): Archaea > Thermoplasmatota > E2 > UBA202 > DSCA01 > VBQP01. The sequence continues at coordinate 3,420 of CAZSHJ010000021.1, forward strand.
CCTGTTTGATTTCTAGTTCAATTTAACATAAATCTAATTCAGTTCTAGTTCTAAAACCCTTCTTCTTTTGATTTTCTGGTGTTTCTCTCCAAAAGCTTTTTAACGTATATTTTCATATATTAGATATGGCTGATGAGCATGAGTTGGAACACGTCAGGATAATTCTCGATTATTTGCCGTGCGAGACCTGCGAGGAAACCGTCCCGGAAGACGAGAGAAAGTACCTGTGCACGGTATGCAACAGGATAGACAGAAGTATTTCTGCGGAGATAGAAGTGCCCAGGTGGAAGATGGAGGAGGGCGAGGTGGTTGCCGTCGATGGAAGGGACATAGAGGAGTTAAAGCCCAGCATATCGGTGATTGAAGAAGAGGAGGAGATGGAGGAGAGGGTGATGGAAGAACTGGAAGTGCTGGAAGTGGGAGTAGAAATTCCTGAAGATGCAGTGGAGGTGGAGGAGAAACTGCCGGAATGGGAAACAGTAGACGGGGATGTCCCATTCATTTTCGGGGAGTATACGCTGTACACCAAAGAGGTAACATTCAGGGGGGATAGAAAGCAGCAAATATTCTTCTTCAGCAAGAAAAAGAAGGATGATGCAAAGCCCTGTGCCAAGCCTGAGGGCTATGAGGTCAAGGTAAACGAAAGGACGGGATTGCCCCTTTTGAAAAAATCAAAATAGTTCACGATGCTCATAGACGAATTTGATTATCATCTGCCCCGGGAGGTAATTGCCCAGAAGCCTGCGATTCCAAGGGATATGTGCAAGCTCATCGTTTTGAAGGACGGGATATACCACCATATTTTTTACGAGATTCTGGACTATCTCGGGGCGGGGGACGTGGTGGTATTGAATGATACGAGGGTTATCCATGCAAGAATTCATGCACGCAAGGATACCGGCGGAAAGGTGGAGTTACTGGTGCTCGGCAACGAAGGCAATCTTTTCAGTTGTCTTGTTAAGGGAAAGGTGAGGGTGGGCACGGAGATAATTTTCGATGGAAAAGTTGGGAATGCTAGGAATGGAAATTGGAGAAGAGTGGAGGAGGAAACTGAAGATAGAACAGGGGGAGAAGTAGTGGGACAGGTGATGGAGAGGGATGGCGGCAAATGTACGGTCGATATCCCCTTATCCATGGAGGAACTGGAAGCGATGGGCGAAATGCCCCTTCCGCCATACATAAAAGAAGAGATTGATAGGGAAACGGCGGAGATGTACCAGAGCGTGTTTGCAAGGGAGAAAGGTTCGGTTGCCGCCCCCACCGCCGGCCTGCATTTTACACGGGACATGCTGGACAGGATGAAGATGAAGGGGGTGGAAATCGTGTATATCACACTGCATGTCGGGATGGGGACATTCATGCCAATTCGTTCCAGGAGAGTTGAGGAGCACAGGATGGAACCGGAGTTTTATGAGATTGGCGAGGATGCCTCGGGGAAAATAAATGATGCTCATGGCAGGGGGGCGAACATCATGGCGGTTGGCACGACAGCGATAAAAACGCTTGAAAGCTCGGCTGATGACGGTATTGTAAAGGCAGGGAGCGGATGGAGTGATTTATTCATCTATCCGGGTTACAAATTCAAATCGCCGATAACCAGTATCCTGACCAATTTTCACATGCCGAAATCCACGCCGCTATTACTCATTAGTGCCTATGCTGGAAAAGAAGCGATCATGAGGGCATACAGAGAGGCTTTGAAACATAACTACCGCTTCCTGAGTTTCGGAGATGCAATGCTAGTAATGGATAAAAATGTTTGAGATAGTTGCCGAACAAGGTGATGCGAGAGTCGGTTCAATCAAAACGCCCCATGGTATTGTTGAGACTCCCATTTTCCTTCCGGTTGCAACTAAGGCAGTCGTAAAGACAGTCACGCCCGGAGAAGCATGGGATGCGGGGTGCAGGGGAATTATTGTCAATTCACTTCACCTTTACAGGAGAGGGATGGAGAAAATAGAAAGGGCAGGAGGCATTCACAATTTCATGAGATGGAAAGGCATTGTTGTGAGTGACAGCGGCGGGTTCCAGCCGATAAAGAAATTTCCGTGCAATGTAGAGAATGACGGTGTTGCCTTTTCAATGCCCGATGGTGCAATAGACATATTCACACCTGAAAAATCTATTGAAGTGCAGGAAAGACTGGGAGTTGATATTGCATTGACTCTCGATGATTGTCCTTCTTATCCTTATACAAGAGAAAGGGTTGCAACATCGGTAGATAAAACGATTGAGTGGGCATCTCGTTGCCAGGGAAAAAGCAGGGTTGCCATATTGCAGGGTGGTACATTCAGGGATGAACGCATAAGGTGCGCAAAAGCCATGGCAAAAATGAATTTTGACGGATTTGCAATAGGCGGACTTTGTATAGGTGAGCCGAAAGGGGATATGCACCGGGTGGTGGGGGAAACCGTGCCGCACCTTCCAAAAGACAAGTTCCGCCATTTGATGGGGGTTGGCTCGGCAGAGGATATCGTAAAGGGAATAAGGGCAGGAGTGGACATATTCGACAGTGCCTTCCCGACGAGAAATGCCCGTCACGGCACGATTTTTACTGATAAGGGCAATATAAACCTCGGAAGAGCCAAGGTAAAAGGTGATGTCATCCATGAAGGGTGCAAATGTTATACATGCAGGAATTTTTCACTCGATTATCTTAACCATCTTTTCAAGGAAAAAGATCCGCTCGGGGCAAGACTTGCAACCATCCACAATCTATTTTTTACCAATAAAATCGTGGAAGAAGCAAGGGAAAAAATACGACAGGAAAAACTCTAAAAACGGCGGAGGGCATTACAAGTGATGTTGTTCGAAAAGGAGCATGGCGTTATGGTGGCCTGCGATGTCGTTTCTTCCGGGCAGTTCAGGGAGTTGGTAAAAGGAACATATCACGTTGAGGGAATTGTTGGCTATAAGATCGGGGCAACGCTTGGTCTGTCATACGGACTCAAAATTTTAACTGATATAGTCGGGGAGTACTGCAACCTGCCCGTGATATACGATCATCAGAAGGCGGGGACGGACATACCCCGTATGGGGGAAAAATTTGCCGAGGTTTGTAGCAACGGCGGCATAAAAAGCATGATAATATTCCCCCAGGCAGGACCTGAGACGGAAAAAGCGTTCATAGATGCAATAGTTACTCACGATATGGTGCCAATGGTTGGGGGGGAAATGACACACTCTGCATATCTGGAAAAGGAGGGCGGATTTATCAAAAATAACTCGCCGGAGGAGATGTACCGGATAGGGGCTGAGAATGAAGTGGAGTATTTCATACTGCCGGGTAACCGCGAGCAATCCATGAAAAGGTATAATGAATTCCTTTCCGGCATCATCCCTGTCCCGAAGTACTGCATGCCCGGAATAGGCAGGCAGGGGGGGGAAATAGAAAAAGCATTTTCAATACTGGATGGGCGTGCCGCTTATGCGATAGTGGGTTCATCTATATATAAAAGCAAGGATATTGAGAAATCTGCAAGGGATTTCTGCAAGGAGGCGTTAAAATTTGAGTGATTATATGGAAATCGGAAAGGAGATAGTGGCCGAGCTGTACGAGCACGGGTTGATAAGGACATGGTTACGCGACCGCCGTGAAGGATGGAAACTTGTTTCGGGAATATGGAGCCCTTTTTATATCCAGCTTCGTTCCCTGCCGTCTCACCCCTTGCTGCTCAAAAAAGTGGGGCGGTACATGGGGGAAATGATGGAACGGGAATGTGACGCTGACAGAGTTCTTGGCATAGCGATGGCCGGTATACCTATTGCGGCTGCCGTATCCATGGAACACGACATACCTATGTGCTACACGAGAAAACTGAAAGGTGCGACATCCCTGCAGGAACTGAGGAAAGCGGCGATGCGTTATGGCGAGCATTCTCTCGTGGAAGGGGAGATAAACGAGGGCGATAGATTTGTTGCCGTCGATGACCTGGTGACGAGATTTGACAGCAAACTTGTTGCCATAGAACAGCTCAAAATGGAGGGCGAAAGAAGGGGACTGCAGGTAAAATGCAGAGATGTGGCAGTCATAATCGACAGAGGGCAGGGGGCGGAGGAGGTGGCGAAGGAGCATGGAATAAAACTTCATGCACTTGTACCGTTTGGAAGCAAGGGGGTAGAGTGGCTGAGAGATTCTATATCCTCTAGGGAATATGAAGTCATAAAAGATTATCTCGGCAACAGCGAGAAGTACCAAGACGAGAAAAAAAGAAAGGAACTGCTTGAAGGATAATTTGGATGATGGATAATAAAATTTAAACGAAGTTAAGAAAAAAGGGAAAACCGTTCGATGGCGTAATATAATCAATTCATTCCCAGATACTCTTGTATCAACACTTTTGCGTATAAATAACCAACTTTTCGAATGATATTTTTATGAAATATTAATGGAACAAGGTAAACAAACAACAATACAATTGACAAATTAAAAATCGAATTTTTTGATTGTGAAAAAGCAAGATAAAAATCAGTTATTGAAAAGAAAATTGCAAATAGTGTGCTGCCAATAAAATTTCTCCAAAAACCATATTCAATATTGTGTTGTAATAAAAGTTTTCCGGAACCTACTTTTCTTCTCACCAAACTCATAGCTTCAGCAATTTGTTTTCTAGATTTTAACTCATTCTTGTTTTGCTCTTTTTCTGATGGAAGTTGAATATCAAAGTCTTTCTGGATTTTTTTGTAAATTTTTTGTTTGTGATCTTTAGTGTATTCGGAGTTAGAAAAGAGTAAAAAATTGGTTGTTGGCATATAGGCCTCTTCTTGTTCAAAAAAGATTTTAGCAATCAACCTATTAACCTGGGAAAGGCCATAGATAATGGCAATAGAGAGAGTGATATCTCCAATAAATTCTAAATTTCCCAAAAAACCGATAAAATTCGCAATTTCCTGATCTAGAAAAAAATATTGGAAAAGTAGTGCTGGTATTGAGCAGATAAGGGTAGGTATAATTCTCGCATATAACGTATATTTATTCATGTTTTAGTCAGGCATATGTAAAGTACATTCTTCATCAATTTTTGCAGTAACTCTACTTTGCCTTGTAGTATAAACTTTTTTTCTTACTATATTTTTATATCTTTGATCGGCATCGTGCTCTGTTTTTGGTCCCGCAGAAATAACTACAAAAGCCGGATTCATTTTTTTAATTTTTTCTAAGTTATATCCATTTTTATTTCCATGGTGAGAAGCAAGCAAAAGTGTAGAGTTTTCAATATCTTTATCTTTAATATATTCCCAGCCATCACTTTCTATATCACCAGGAATGATTATCTTATGCCCTCTGCAAGTTATCTTTAACAATAATCCATTATTATTAACGTTATTAGGTTGTTTTTCTAATAGCTCATCAACTGGGGCTAAATAATTTATTTTGCAATCTCCAATATCTGTGTACCATCCATTTTTTACTTCATACTTTTTTTCACAATGATTTCCTTGCTTCATTTTCTCATAAACATTCCAATCTTCATAAACTGGATCTGGTTTAAAGTCAATTGGTGAATACAAGAATGACCCAATTTTAAAATTTTTAATCAATTCAGATAATCCACTAATATGATCTTGATGCGGGTGCGTAATAAACAAATAGTCAATTTTTTTGATTTCCGCTTTCTCGAAGCGAGCAATAATGTTATCATAATTATTTTCTTTGTTAACTTTTACATCAACTAATCCCTTTTTTCCATTCGGAAATTCTATATAAGAACAATGACCATCGCCAACTTTGTAGAAAAATATTCTGAAATCACTCATACTATTAATATAAGTCTTTGTTATTTAACTCTTCTTACATACTTTTTGGTTCCCACCAAAAAACTTTTCTATTTCTGGAATCACCTTAAAATAAGTTAAACAAGAAAAAAATTCGATTTTGAATTATTCTAGTACTATGTCACTTAAACTTGTATAAAAGAAGTGAATGAAAACTAATCTGGTGTATGCTCCTCTCTAAACTTTCTTTCTCGCTCTTTCTCCCATTCGTCATAATCCATTTTCTCGCCAACTGGAACGAAATCCCTTTTTTCTCTGTTGAATCTCATCTCCTGTATAGTGTTGTCTTCTTCATTGAGTATGTACCTTTCATCATATCCGAATTTTTCTCTGGTGACAGAATCTATTTTCGGACTTGTTTCCCTTTCAATCATACCTATGGCTTTATCGAGGTCTTTCCTCAGCTGTAAATTTTCTAATCTTAACTTTCCTAGCTGTTCTTCTATTGCTGTATTGTCTATCGGTGTTTCAAACACTACCACTTTTTCTTCTCCCTTGAGATACATCCTTGCTAAATCATCCTGTTGATATTTACGATAAACTTGCGTTAGATATTCTTCATGTCCCATCAATGTCTCCACAACATCTGCCGGTATTTCTAAAGCCATTCTTGTTCTAAAGTATCTTCTCAGTGTGTGTATGTGCATTTTATGCCTTCCTGTCCTTTCATCTATTTCATCATATCCTGCCTTTTCTATGAGTCTATTCCACATAACCCGTGCTACATTGTATTTGAAGGGGAATATCCTTGAGTCATCTGCATTTTTCTTATTTTTAAAATTTGATTTTTTAATTGCACTCTCAAGGTATTTATCCCTCTCTTTAAGCCATGCGTTTAATGCCTCTTTTGCCTCATCAGATATGAATGATATTCTTGGGTTTCCGGTCTTTGTTGTTTCTCTCCTTATATTGATTTTAACCGGTTTGCTTTCCATGTCTATGTCTTTTTTTGTGAGCTGTAATACTTCGCTTATTCTCATTCCCGAAGAGCTGACAATTAAAAACAGTGCCCTTGCTTTTGTTTCCCCATGTTGTAGTATTTCTTTCAGTTGATAATTTCCCAGAGGATTGTCAATCATAACGGCTCTGCTTCCCTTTGTTCTTTTGCTTAATTTCTTCCAAAAACCGTTAGACATTTCTATCTCATATTCCATGAGGAATGATTTAACAGCTGCCAGATTCGTTTTTATTGTCTTTGGTGGTTTCCCTTTCATGCTGAGCCAAAACTCTGTTATATCTACCTTATAATCCCTCTCATCATCAAAATATGTTTCTGGATTTGCCTTTATTGCCTTAAAGAATCGGTTAAGACATGACTTGTAGGTTGCCTGCGTCTTCAGGGAAAAGTATTTTAAGAAGTTCTCTATTTCATTCATAATGTCATCTCTTGGAAGGTATAACTGCTGCTGTCTATTTAAACGCTTTGTTAGTATTGCATTAAACGAAGTTAAAATGTGCTTTAAGATAAATAACTTAATATGTCCGTTTCATCATATAATCCTATGAACGAAAATCCATTTGCTGACTACAACCACATAAAGAAACGTTTAGGAGTAAACAAAGTAAAGACTTATTTGACGTTGATTAGACCCGAAATGTGTATTATGGGGCTGATAATTACTTTTATTGGAGGAATTATAGACGGCTTTCAGTATGTCTCGTTTGATTTGTTGTTGGCTATGATTGCCGTTTTTTTGATGACAGCTGGTAGTATGGCGTTTAATGATTATTTTGACTGGAAAATAGATAAGGTCGCTCATCCAAAGAGGGCTATCCCCTCTGCAAGATTATTACCAAGGGAGGGTTTACAGTTTGCTCTTTTGTCTTTTTTTATTGCATTGGTACTTTCGTTGGCTATTAATATGTGGTGTTTTGGGATAATTGCTTTTGTTATAGGTTTTCTTGTTCTGTATGAGAAATTTTTTAAGAACCAAGCATTAGTAGGTAATATTGTTGTTGCTTTTCTTTCTGGGATGGCATTTATTTTTGGTGGTGTTTCTGTTGGGCGACCGTATAGTGCTGTGATTTTGTCGGTTATTGCTTTTCTTGTTATGTTGGGTAGGGAGATATTAATGGACGTACGAGATATTGAGGGAGATGTTTTAAAAAGGGCAACACTGCCAATGAAAATTGGTAAGAAGCATTCCATCTATCTTGGGTGTATAATTATGGTTGCGACTATTGCATTAACACCTTTTCCTGCTTTTTGGGGTATTCTCAGTTGGTGGTATCTAATAATCATCCTTCCTGTTGACTTGCTTTTTTTGTACGCAGTACTATTAGTTTTTAGAGATATGCAAAATATTGGTAGAACAACAGATATAATGAGGGCGGGAATGGCTTTTGGTTTAATTGGTTTTATAGTTGGAGCAGTAATGTAATTTTAACCGCCTGTTTTTAACAGTGCTTCGGCAGTATATGACATACTTTAATATGGACTAAAAACATAAAGCCGTTTCTAGGAAAGTTATGTTGGCTTTCGGAAGTATGAACCTCAGTATCATCTGGATTCAAAGCAATTGAAGAAAATATTGAATGAATGCATATGGATGAAAGTCGAGATTATTCTTGGTGATGGAGGGTATGATACAAGAGAATGTTTTAATGAAATTGAGAAGTATGGTTTGTTAGCTGGAATAAAAGTTAGAAAGAACGCTTGTGCAAGAGCAAGAGGCTCTCCTGCAAGAAGAGAGGCTGCTTCAGCCAAAAGAAATATCCAAAGCCTCGGACGGATTGATAATTAGGGTTACAAAGATGAAGGGGCCATTGGAAAATGATTATAAACAAAAGCTTGAAAAATTTGCTGCAGAAATTTTTGGTGAAACATAATCAAATATGAACCGGTTTTATCCTGAGCTAACATATCCTTGGTATGGGGTCTCCAATCGGTGTTTCAAGAATCCTTTTCCCTCCGACACTTGTTTCCAGTACGACATGTATCCCTTCTGTAACCTCTCCTATTATCTCGGCATCTTTTCCCAAGGGATGTTTTCTCATCACTTTGAGCATTTCCTCCGCCTTTTCTTCGGTTACACCCATAATAACCTTGCCTTCATTCCCAATATCGTAGGGGTCTATGCCCAGCATCTCGCATGCGGCGATGGTGCCTTCATTCACGGGAATTTTATCTTCGTCAATCAGCATTCCCACCCCGGACTTCTCCGCCATTTCATTTAGGGTATTTGAGAGACCTCCTCTCGTGGGGTCTTTGGCTGCCACAATCCCTTTTTCCTTCAGGCATTCTTCCATGAGCCCGTTTATCGGGGCGACATCGGACTTGATTTTTGTATCAAACCCGTATCCCTCCCTGAAAGAGATGATTGCTATGCCATGGTCTGCGATTTTTCCGCTCAATAATATCTTATCACCGGGTCGGAGGGAGGAGTCCTGCAACCATTGTTTCCCCCTGTTGGCATATGCCATATTCTCCTTCAGTATTTCTGTTTCCACGCCGATGCCCGCAGTGTTTATTATTATCTCCTGGACCGCTCCGCTTTCGACAACCTTGGTATCACCCGTGACTATGGGTACGCCTGCATCCGAGGACAGGTTGCCCATGCTTTTTATAACTCTCTCAAAATTATCCAGTGAAAAGCCCTCCTCTATAACAAACCCTGCAGAGAGGGCAAGCGGTTTTGCGCCCATTACCGCCACATCATTTATGGTCCCAGCAACTGCCAGTTTTCCTATATCACCGCCGGGGAAAAAAATCGGTTTTACCGTATGTGTGTCTGTCGTGAAGGCAATTCCATCCACAACGGCGGCATCATCAAGTGCAAGCAATGAAACATCCAAATCAGGTTGATGAAAATGGGGGAGTATGTATCTCTTTACGAGGGATGCGGTTTCGCTACCGCCTGCGCCCTGGGACATCTCTATTCTTCCGGTCATATCAGTCACGTATGCCCGATTCAGTTACCATAAAGACTGCCTCGCCCTCGGGGAGATGCGGGGAGTCTATGAGGCGGGCTATCCTTTTGCCCCCTTTGGATTTTCTGAGATATAGCCTGAACATTGCTGTGTGTCCCACAATGTGCCCTCCTATCGGTCTTGTTGGGTCCCCGAAAAATGCATCGGGTTTTGCCGATACCTGATTTGTGACGCATATGAGGGCATTGTTGAGTCTGCCAAATCTAAGGAGGCTGTGCATATGAGTATTCAATTTCTGCTGTCGCTCCGCCAGTGTTCCTCTTCCGACATACTCCGCCCTGAAATGTCCTGTTAACGAATCTACGACGATAAGGCGAACGGGGTTTTCCTTTGCGATTTCCATGGCTTTATCAACCAGCATCATCTGATGGTTTGAGTTGTATGCAGTGGCAACATGTATTTTTTTAAGTGCATCCTCCGTGTCAATATCATACGCACTGGCCATATGGATTATTCTCTCGGGGCGGAAGGTATTTTCCGTATCTATGAATATAGCATGACCGTCCATTCCCCCCTCCTCTGCAGGTAGCTGTACATTGACACATAATTGGTGGGCAATCTGTGTTTTTCCGGAGCCGAACTCCCCGAACAGTTCTGTAATGGCCTGACTTTCAAATCCGCCGCCCATCAGTTCATCAAAGGATTTAGAGCCCGTAGTAAGTTTCTTTCTTTGCTTCATTCTTTCGAGGATAACATCGCCTGTTTCAAATCCACCGACATCCGCTTTCAGTCTTGCGGCCTGTATTATTTTTGACGCAGTACCTTCGCCTACATCTGCAATTCCTGCAAGTTCACCAGGTGAAGCAACTGCTATTGCCATTAATTCGTCATAGCCCGCTTCTTCCAGTTTTTTTGCCGTTGTCGGGCCAACTCCCGGAAGGTCTTCCAAATCGCTCATGTCTCTCGACTTTCAATATAGATTGTGTTTATAAAAGTAATGTTATTGCTGGCTTTGATTGACTTTTGGTAAAGGCGAAAAACGGGATGTTTGGGACGAACCGGCAGGTTGGGATGAATGGTGCACAAAGTGTTTTGTATGCGAATGAGTTATATGTGTTATCCTTTAAAAAAGGGAACAAAATATGACAATTGGACTAAAAAAAATTGTAAATGATTTTGCAATGGGATTAGAAAAATCGGATTCTCATAAACCAATAGCTATTAATAGCAGATCAAAAACGCCTTTTCAACCGGGAATTGGCCCACATACAGAGTCTAAGACTGTAGAACTAGTTGCTAAGGAACTAGAGATATTATTTCCTCAAACTTACGAAAATTATTGGAGTACGAGTGTCCCTTACCCAGATATAGTAAGACAGAAATGTGATTTGTGTTTTGGTGAGGCGCCTAATTGGGAGTGGGCCATAGAAATAAAAATGTTAAGATTTTTAGGGGACAACGGGAAACCAAATGACAACATTTTAATGCATATTTTATCACCGTATCCTAAACATGGAAGTGCATTAACAGATTGTAAGAAATTGTTAGAATCCGGATTTATGTGCAGAAAGGCTATTTTAATATATGGATATGAATCTGAAGATTGGCCTATCGGTCTTGCTATAGATGCTTTTGAGAAACTTGCGAGAACTGAAGTAAATATGGGCAAGAGAATTTTATCTGATTTTTCGGGTTTGATTCATCCAATTCATAGGAACGGTGCTGTTTACGCTTGGGAGATTGCAAAGAAGTAAAATAGTGGCTCAAGTCAAAACCCGGAATTCTTTTGAATTTCTTACAACCTAATGCATGTATACTCAGTGTATTTTTACATCCAGAACACCATGAATTATTCCGGGTGCATAGGACTTTATCTTTTTTTCATTCGTTAACTCCGCCTTCTTTCCGAAATCATGGGCAACGCTTTTCACATCATTGAACGGCTCTTCCGGGAATGAATCTCTGGGGCAGGTTGTATGGTAATGTATTGTCCCTCCATCCGTTTTCAATATTTTTATGGCATACGGGAGGAATTTTTTGGACTGAAAATAGCCCATTAAAACCCTGTCGGCAACTCCCCGCGGCGCAACTTCCCGGCAGTCGCCGTAGAGTGCCGTTATCCGGTTTTTCACATTATTCAGCTCTATATTTTTTGTGAGGTAACGATATGCCACTGGATTTATTTCACATGCATACATCCTTACTTTTGAATATACCGTCATCGGTATGGAAAAATATCCTATGCCCGCAAACATATCGACAACCGTCTCCCCCTCCCCGCCGGAATATGCCATCCTTATTCTCTCATCCACGTTGCCGGAGGAAAACATTATTTTCGAGACATCGAGCATAAATTTTATTTTGTTCTCCATGTGCACCGTCTCCGTGTTTTTATCTCCATAGACATGTTTAACTACGGGCTCTCTTTTCATGCCCCGGATGCCACCGGTGTCCTCAAGCACTGCCCTGCATCCCAGCACATCGGCATAGATTTTTGAAATCTCCCTCTTCCCCTTCACCCCTTCGGGGAATTTTATGACCAGAATATCTCCCAATTTCTCCCATTTTTCCGGAAGCACGGCAAGTTCGTCTTCCCGTAGAGTTTCCTTTGTCTTCTCCTTTATTTCTTCAAAAGGGGTGCGCTGCCCACGGTACAGAACATATTCCTGTTCTTTCAGGGAAAACGGGAACGGAAGAGAAATATTGCCCTTTACAGGTATTTCCACTTTGTTTCTTTCTCTTGATATTCTCCTCGTATCATCCAGCATATTACGTTCAAGCAGAAATTTTATTGCCTCGTTTGCATACTTTTTTTCGACAGCTATGGCATCTTTCACATTTGGAAAGCCCGAGAAAATAAAAAAGATTTTGGATTGGCCGTTTATCAGGAAGATAAAGCCGAGAGAATGTAGTCGATTTCCTCAGATAACTCCAGTCCAATCTCATTTTGATTTATACTGTTCTTCAGCAAATGCCTATTTGCAAATACAGTTTCCTCTATCGATGATTCCTTCAGCTCCGGCAGATTGAATCCATTTGCCTTCCAGAATAACAGTTTTTCAATCAGGGAAAAGGCAATCACCTCTCTTATATTGTTTACCTCCTTGTTTGTGAAGAATATAATTCCCGTGTTATCTGATTGTCTGAAGACCATTTTTGTAGTTACCCCATACAGTCCACCCGTGTGCCCTATGTACGTCTCCCCCGGTCTTTCCCATATCTGCCATCCGAGCCCGTACCGGAAATTGTAATTTTTGCTCGGATACTGCACGGTATGCATTTCATTTACGCTCTCCTCGCTGAGGATACGAGTACCGTTGTATATACCCTCGTTCATCTGAGCGGTAAGAAACCGTGATAAATCCATGACGGTGGTTCTGAGTCCTCCGGCAGGATAGACGAGAATACCGTATTGCAAAAGCGGGTAATATCCTCCGAGCTGGAATACGTACGGCACTGCAACCCTGCTTGCATTCACATTTGCCAGCCTGAAACTCGTATCATTCATTTCCAGTGGCCCAAAAATATTCTCCCGGCAGTATTCCTCAAAGGGCTTGCCAGATATCCTTTCAATAAGGTAGCCGAGCAGGCCATAGCCGACATTTGCATAATTCATTTCCTCTCCCGGCGGCAGGCCTGTCCATGTCTGTGGTATATAATTTATCCCTCCGGGAACGAGATATCCCTCGAGCCATGGGTATGGATATCCTTCCACTTCCAAATCTCCCGGAATGTATGCATAAAATCCAGGTGGGTCTTCAGCCAGACTTGATTGATGGGCAAGGAGCATTCTGAATGTGATTGGTTCATCAGGATAATTTGGGTTTCTCAAACTGAATGAGAGATAGCCGTTCACATCATCATCCAGGTTGAAATATCCTTTTTCGTGAAGTTGCATCAATGCCGTGGAGGTGAATGTTTTTGATATGGATGCAACAAGATATATTGTCTTTTTATCCACCTCCTTATTATTTTCCCTATCATAAATGCCGAAGCCTTTCGTCCATACAACTTCATTGCCTTTAACTATGGCTGCAGATAAGGCTGGCATATGGGCAATTTGCATGAGCATGGTTATGGCTTTTTCAAAAATTTTATCATTATCGGTCTGAGCTGGAAGAATGTCAGGTGTAGCATGTGCAGATTTTCTTTCATTTTCCAGAAATCCCCCGGCGAGTGAAAAGCTGCTAACCATCAAAAAAATCATGCCCATTGCTATATATTTTCTCTGCTTCATACCAAATCAATCTTGCATCTGTATAAATAAATATTGCCGGATACTTGGAACCGTTTCGCCATATGCAAAAAGGTAATGTTATATGTGGCAACTGGTTCCATACTTGAGTTGATAAAATGATAGAAACATCACGAAGAAAAATCCTGGTTTTTGCCGCAGTCGCATTGTTTTTTGGGGCAGGCACCGTAACTTTCATAGACGGCATCGGGAGTTCCAGTGTCCAGCTCTGTCGTCCGATAGGACTTGAAACTGCTGCCAGAGTTGTAAATGCAAAACTTGTCCAGCTTGAAAAATCCGATGATTTTTCTATTGGAAGTGAAACTAAAATATTTGATGATAACGGGAGAATATTGTTCTACGTATTTGATTTGAATCCCAGAGGATATGTTGTTACATCTGCAGATTTTGATCTCCCGCCGGTGATTGTATACTCCTTCACAAGCAATTTTTCGGGCAATGGGGCGCATAATATCCTTCTCAATATGCTCAAATCGGATATCCGGCTTCGATATGAAGGCATTCCATACTTGCCTGAGTGCGTCATTGAAAGTAGAAACCTTTTGTGGAACGTTCTGATGAATGAAAAAACCGGAAATTTGGGGAATGGCAACTTCCAGCAGTGGCCTCCCGAGGGGGCAACTGCAACTGGAGGATGGCTGGAAACCAACTGGCATCAGGAATCACCTTACAACGATTTTTGTCCTATTGACGGAAATAACGGGCAGAGAAGCGTTGCGGGTTGTCCTGCGATTGCAATGGCACAGATTCTGGATTACCACAGAAGTATAAATGGCGTTGTCTTTAATGACAGTGATGATTACTATCACAACTATGACGGCAACCGATACTGGATTGATGATGACAGTGAAGCATATGATTTTCCCTCGTTCCCTGAGCTTGACGGGTATCTTATCACTCTTTCCTCTCATTACCAAGATAACATCTCGCTCACTGGCAATGATAAGGCATCCCTTGTTTTTGCCTGCGGGGTTGCGGCACAGCAGGTCTATGGTTCGGAGATATCAGGTACTTTTGGAGTGGACCAGGTATATCGGGCATATCTCCGTTTTGGTATTGATGGTGTGGAACTACTGGACGGAGACGATTCCAATCTGTACGGGCGGATGAGAATGAATATGGTGGACGGTCTTCCTGTGCATCTTGCCGTTGTAACTCCCGACTGGAATTCGGGCCATAATTTTATCGTTGACGGATATAACACTGATAATTATTATCATCTGAATTTCGGCTGGAACGGTTTGTGGAACGGCTGGTATTTGCTGCCGGACGAGGTACCATACGGACTTACTGTTGTTGAAGGTGCAATCGTCGATATTATGAATGAGCAGTCTGGCTCTGACGTATATTGTGATGGAAAACTCCAGTGGGATGATGCGGCGGCAGGGAATGAGGTCACTGCCAATTTCACGGTTAAGAACGTTGGCGAGCATGGTTCGCTCCTCCACTGGGAGATAATAGACTACCCGGAATGGGGCACATGGACATTTACGCCCTCAAGTGGAGGGGGTCTGGCGCTTGGAGATGACGGAGTTACCGTGGAAGTATCAGTGGTGGCACCTGATAAAAAAATCAGGGATTTCAGCGGGTATGTGAAGATAATAAATAAGAACAATGATGAGGATTTTTTCATACTGCCCGTTTCTCTTGTGACGCCGGTGAATAATCATCCGTTCATTATGCATATTGAACAACTCATCCAGAAAATAATGTATCAATTTCCGATTTTGGAAAAAATGTTACAGATATATCCATTCCTTGGTAATATCTCATAGGATAAGACCAAAACAAATTGTGTCTCGTGTCGTATATGCTATCCGGTTCAAGCTTTGTTTCTTTCCAAAATCCTTCTTGCCTTCTTTTCAACGGGCAGGTCAATCATCCTGCCGTTCAATGATGCGGTCCCGAGCCCTCTGGCACGTGCCTTCTCGACAGCATCTATTATTTTCCTTGCTTCCTCTGTTTCTTCCTCGGTGGGCATGAAACATTCATGTATTATTTCTATCTGGTTTGGATGGATTATACCCTTTCCGTCAAATCCCATTTCAACTATTTTTTTTGTTTCTTCTCTAAGTCCTTCCATGTCGTTCACATTCGGGTAAATGGTGTCCAGCGCCTGCAACCCGTTTGCCTTTGCAGATACGGCAATCTTATTTCTTGCGTAAAACAGCGAGTCCCATGTTCTCTTTCCCCCCATATCTCTTGTGAAGTCCTCTGCCCCGAATGCGATGGCAACAATTTTGTCGCTTGAATCTGCTGTTTCGGCGATATTTTCCACACCTCTTGCAGTCTCTGTTATCAACATTATTTTTGCATCCAGCCCCTCCTTCTCGAGAATACTTTCAAGGGTCATCACATCATCGGTTCCCTCGACCTTCGGCAGGCAGATTCCATGGGGCGAGCCATATTTCACGACCGAAATATCCTCTTTCATGCTGTCCCTGTTCACTCTTATCCACAGCTCGGATTTCCCGAAATCAACGTATTTCAGGGCATTTTTTATCAGATAGCGTGCATCCTCCTTATGCTCCACTGCAACCGAATCCTCGAGGTCAAGTATCAGGCAGTCGCAGCCGTACACGCCGGCACTGCTCATCATTCTCGGATTATTGCCGGGGACATACATCCTGCTTCTCCTCAAATTTCCATGCATTTCTTTTCTTTCGATCATCTCATCCGGAACATCGTTTTCACATGCTTTGCGGAGCGCTGCCTCAAGCCTTGCCAGTATAACATAATCCAGTGAGCCGTTTTCCTTTACATTTACGGCGGCTTTTACCCCAAGCTCTTCCAGTCTCTTCCCGATTAGTGACTCGATGTGCTCACCGAACATATCCTTGTCCTTTCCCTCTATCTCAATACCGCTTCCATCGGTAACCGTTACAATACAGTCCCTTTTGTTTTCGGTTCCAGAAACTCCTTTCGTTCTGACTTTCATTTTTTCCCTCTTGCTATATCAAAATCAATAAAGTCGCAGTGATGGACAATAATCGCCTCCGGCAGTCTCTCCACGAAGTCCCCCTCCTTTGAATGGGATGCAATGATACTCACCACATCTTCGCCCAGCCCCAGTTCGGAGGCAAGGGCAGCCCCGCTGACCGGGTGGCGAATGATTTTTCCCATGCGTGATTTTTTCACTTCATTGCCTGCCCGCTCGTATTCCAGAAGTTTTCCCACATCATGCAATATTGCCCCTGCGATTAGCAAATCCATATCCACATCTTTCCTTTCTTTTCCTATACTATATGACATTCCTGCAACCCTGTTTACATGGTCAACAAAATTCCCTGCATGGGGCAGTAGAAGGGTGAAAGGTATGTTATCTAAAGTCTTCCATCCTCCTCTTTCCATTGCTATTTTCCAGCATTCGATGACTTTGTCTCTTAGTCCACTATCCTTTATTTCCTTTACCAATGGAAATATCTCCTCGAATTTACTCATTGCTTTTGAATGGCATGAAAATATTAAAGATTAACCCATGCGATGCTTTGTGGCATAAATAGGTTTTCTAGGTTATTTTTGAGTACCAATAATGAGAATATGTCATGGATTTATGTAGAATATTCGTTGAAAAGAGAGTTATGCCACACAGCATGTACTCACAAAAATAATAAATACCATAATTCTATTGCATATATAGCTAAAGTGGGTCTATGCAGTTAAAGTAAGGGCAAAAGGCAGGAAGCATTGTATGGGCAGGGCTAAGAGAGGTGCTTTCTGGTAAAGGAGAGGTGATAAAATAAGGAGAAGTGCGGTAATTGGTATTCTTTTAGTAGGAGTAATTTTAGTAGGGGCAGTTTTTGCAGTGGGTTTTTTTGAAGGCGATGTTAAAGAATCTGTTGGACTCAGTGGAATGAGAGCTGGACAATCCAATCCAGCACCTGTTCAAACTTATTTCGTATCTCTTCCTGATCAGCAGGTGAGTGACTCTTTTGATGCTTTAGACAATTACCAAGGTCGAATTGGGTCAGTGATGCGTAATATAATTTCTATCGTCGCAGCTCTTGACAACACGATTATCTATTACGACCACTGGGAGGATGGCTACGAAATCGATATTGCAAATCCATATCAGAGTACTGCACAGATATGGGGTGACAGCAATTCATCAAATGGTATCCCACCGGGCTTTGCGAGTGATGTCATCAATGCCGGTGATGTTGTTGCATTGGAAAACGACGTTACTTTGCCTCGCAATCCCTCACAAATTTTTTATGATAGTCGAGATAAATTTGGTGTAACCCATCCTGTTGCCGTTAGCCATGCCCTTTGGGCACCAGATCCAGGTCCAGTGCTTGCGGGTGCCATTGAGGTTTACGATGTCAGTAAGTTTGGCACTAATTTTACGATACCTGTAGGTGAGGATATTGTTGCCGATGGGATGTTTGATTATGTCTCGTTGTTCGTCATGGCTGCTGAAGATGACACATCGGTGAAGATTGATGTCAATGGCGATGGCGATTATACGGATCCTTCGGATGTTGACACGACGCTGGACCAAGGTGAGGGCCACCATGTGGATGGTGGCGTTAATTCCGGTGCTTCGGTAAATTCATCAAAGCCTGTTCAGGCACATTTGATTACCGGTGACCCTTATCCTGACGGTTACTACGAGAGCCGCTGGTTCACACTTTTCCCTACAAACCTCTGGAGTGATAGTTACTACAGCCCCGTAGGAGTTAGTAGTTCCAGTGACCCAGCTAACGTTTTCATTTACAATCCTCACAGTTCATCTATCACGATCTATAATGAAACTCTTGGTGGTAGTGGGAGTTTTACCGTATCAGCTAAGAGTGTCTATCGCTATACGATGCCCCTTGATTCTGGTGCTCATTTCTACACCAGCGATAATAATACTTTTATTGCTGTATCCACTATTGACAGTGATTCTACTGATAATGATGCTTATGACTGGGGATTCAGCTTGGTACCAGAAAGCAGTCTCACCACAGTAGCTCTTATTGATTGGGGGCCTGGTACCTCTGATTTATCAGCTAACGGCAGTCCAGTGTGGGTAACCGCTATAAACAATACCACCCTATATGTGGATTACGATGGAGACCCAACAACTGGCCCGCTGATTGACCCCTATGGCAACCACCATGATTTCAACTACACCCTCACTGCACTTCAATCTCAGCGAGTCTTCGACAACAACGACAACGACCAGACAGGTATGCGCATATACACGGTAGATAATGTTTTGATAGCCGCTGCGTGGGGTGAGGACCCTGCTACTGCCGATACCGGCAATCCATTTTTAGATATGGGTAAAACTGTCTTGCCTATGACACTTTTCTTGGCAAGTAAAGATTCCATGCTTTATAACGACACCAATGGGAATGGCTATATCGACCCGGGAGACACGCTGCTCTATACCATTACGATTAATAACACTGGAAATGTTCCTTTACGGTCAGTCATTGTTGTTGATGAACTTCCGGTTAACGCTACATATGTACTTAATACCACAGAAAAAAATGGTGCGCCTGTATCAGATGATATAGTCCCGCCAGCTGCAACAGAATTCCCACTTGATGAAGGAGGATTAAATATTGGCAATATACCACCAGATGATGTGTCAACCTTAATCTTCCAAGCGACCATTGATAACCCCCTACCGCCCGGTACGCACACTATCAAAAACACGGCAACTGTCATTACGGATCAGGGTATTGTGGTTGATACTGAAACGACAATCATAGGTCACACCGAGGGTAAAGTACTTTACTTGAGTGAGCCAAGCCAAGGCATGGATAGAATCGATCCAGTTGCCACAGGGGATAACACTACGGCAACCAGTGTGGAATTGAGCACAGGCAGTCTCACTGGTTGGCAGTACAGGCGGAATCTCACCCTCGACAATTCAGCACAATCTGAAAACTTGATGAATTTCTCGGTGCTGGTGGTGCTTAATAGTACCCGTATTAACTACGGCCAGACCCAGAATAATGGTGAGGATCTCCGTTTTACTGATGCAGATGGTACGTTGCTTGCGTACGAGATCGAAGAATGGAATGAGAACGGTAATTCTTACGTCTGGGTGAAGGTACCGCAAGTTGATGGCTCATCTAGCACCGATTACATCTGGATGTACTATGGGAATTCAGGTGCCTCTGATGGTCAGAATCCTGCAAATGTCTGGAACTCGAATTATGTAGGTGTTTGGCATCTTGGTGAGGACCCTGGTACAGCTGGTTCTGGGGGTATTAAGGATTCTACTAGTTATGGTAATAATGGTACTGATGAGGGCGGTATGGATTCTGATGATCATGTCATGGGTCAGGTTGGTTATGGTATAGATTTTGATGGAAGTAACGATATTATTAGGATTGATAATTCTGATGGTGTTGGTCATAGTCTCGATTTTACAGCGGGTCCTTTTACAATTGAAGGATGGACAAGTATTGATACAGATGAAGGTACGATCGTTTCTAAGAGAGATGGGGTGTCCTGTCAGTACCAGTTTTTCCATGGTAATACTGTCGGCGGAGATAATACCTTAAGGATGAGGGGTGGTAGTGAGTATGGTTATGTGAATCAAATCCTCTCGACTGGACCGTGGTACTATTTTGCCGTTACTGTTGACTCTTCTGAGTACCCTGAGTTATTCATAGATGGATCTCAGAAAACATGGATTGATGATATCGGATCCAGACCATTCGCATTTCCTCATCAGAGTGTGGATGTATCGATAGGAGCAAGATGGGCATCCGATCCAACGACAGGATGGCAGCATGACGGTGTTATCGATGAAGTCCGCATTTTAAACACCGCACGCTCGGCTGACTGGATCGCAGCTCAGTACAAATCCATGAGCGATACGTTTGTCACCTACGATGCCGAAGAACCGCTAACGGCTGGTGGCACGCCGTCAACTGAATTCTCCCAAAGCCCGTCTATGGCTTGCGATTTTGATATGCCGGCGGGTGAAACAATAGACCTCTTGCGTAATAACGATTTTGAGCAGCGATTCACTTTCTGAAGTAA
>CAZSHJ010000022.1:0-23949 GCA_964606745.1 uncultured Thermoplasmatales archaeon
GTTAGCAGAAATTGTGTTGGCTCAATGAGAAATTATTTGTGTCGAAGACTATAAACAGGATTAGACCGCTTTTTCAATCAATCCCATCCACTTGTTTCTTCCAAGATTGAGGTTTATTCCTGCTTCCTCTGCTGGCATATGTCCATCCAACATCCAATGCTGAATATTCTCTTATGAAGTTATAGTATGTCCTCATGTTTTCCTTCATTTCCTTTCCTGTGTTATCATTCTCGATCCCCCTAATATCTTATCTCTCCTCTCTGCATGCCCCGTGATAACATTCGGGGAATTATTGTATATTTGCCAGTTATACATCATTCCACAGAGAACATGCCCAAATAATATATACCGAATAAAGGTTATGGTTACGGAAAGAAAAGTTAAAAAAGTATATGCACATTCAAAAAGGTGGAAAAATGAAGGTAATGGAGAATGATTTAAGGGGCAAAAAAGTCATGAGCGATGAAGGTATGTATCTCGGCACACTTCGCAATATGACAGTTGACGAAAAAACAGGGAAACTGGAAGATCTTCTTGTGGAGCCGTCCGATAAAATAGACCCGCGCCTTTATCACCAGGATGAAGAGGGTTATTTACTGTTCCCGTTCGAATCAGTGAAATCCGTGAGGGATGTAATAGTTGTAGGAGAAGAATAGTCTTACATGGATGAATTTTTTGATCCTGCGGGAGTGGCGGTAGTTGGAGCTTCCTCCCGCCCGGGCAAGATAGGCTACGAGATTCTAAGAAATGTTATTTCCTCGAATGAAAAGGTTTATCCCGTAAATCCAAATGTAAAAAGCATTCTGGGGAAAAAATGCTACCCGTCCGTGGGTTCCATAAAAGGGAAAGTTGACCTTGCCGTCGTTGCAGTATCCCCTGAAAAAATTCTGGAAGTTATCGAGGGTTGCGGAAAGAAGGGAGTCAGGGCAATGGTCATAATATCCGGCGGTTTCAAAGAGGCGGGAAATGAAAAACTTGAGAAAGAAATGGTTGAAACCGCAAAAAAGTATGGAATACGTATGATAGGTCCGAACTGCATAGGCATCTACAATGCAAAAAACGGGTTCAATACTTTCTTCCAGAAGGACATGGATTTGCCGGAGTACGGAAACGTGGCGATACTTACGCAGTCTGGAACGATAGGAATAGGTCTGCTCGAAAATTTTGCAGGTCAGTTAGGCATATCAAAATTTGTTTCTTACGGCAATAAAGCGGATGTCGACGAGATTGATATGCTCGATTATCTCGGGGGAGACGAGGATACAGATATAATAGCCATCTATATGGAGAGTATCGAGAACGGCAGGAGATTTTTTGAGGGAATCGCCGATAAACCTGTAGTCATTCTCAAATCTGGAAGGACACCCCTGGGGAAAGATGCCGCTACATCCCATACGGGGGCAATGGCTACAAACTATTCCATATTCGAAGGTGCTGCCCGCCAGTACGGGGCCATATCGGCAGATAGTTTCGATGAGTTCTACGATATAATACGGATAATGGCAACGCAACCTTTGCCCCGAGGTGGAGGGGTCGGGATGGTAACAAACGGTGCCGGTCCGTGCGTCATCGCAGCCGACCATATATACGATGCGAAGAATATCAGCCTGCCCGAGATGGATGCCGGCAGGTTTGCAGGATTGCCTTCATTTGCAATACTGTCAAATCCCCTCGACCTGACAGGAAGTGCAACGGCGGAACACTTTCTGAAGGGCATAAAAGCCATGGAGGAAGACACCAGCATAGATATAATCATGCCATTCTTTGTTTTTCAGGATGCACCCCTCATGAATTCCCTGGATAAATTGTACAGCGGGCTGAGCAGCCTCGAGCATAAAAAACCCATAGTGGCAGTATCTGTGGGGGAAAAATTTGTGAAGAAACAGGAGAAGAAGATGGCAAAGTGTGGCATCCCCTTGATAGAAGGACCGACAAGAGTGATAAAGGCACTTGACAAAATAGCAGAATATGCAAGGTGGAAAAATGAGAATCGCAGTTCTTAACAGAGATAAATGTTACTCTAAAAAATGCTCCCGGGAATGCATAAGATACTGCCCGAGAGTTAGAAGCGGGGATGAAACAATAGTCATGGACGAGGAGACGGGCAAGCCGATAATATCAGAGGAATTGTGTGTCGGATGCGGTATATGTGTCCACAAATGTCCCTTCGGTGCAATCCATATCGAAAATCTGGCAGATGAACTGGAGGAGGATTTAATGCACCAGTTCGGGGAGAACAGATTCCGCATTTTCCGCCTCCCGTCACCAAAGAAAGGCAAAGTCGTGGGCATACTCGGGCAGAACGGGATAGGGAAGACAACGGCAATAAAAATTCTGTCGGGACAACTAAAGCCGAATCTCGGAGAATGGCAGTCGCCGCCCGAAGATGTTCTCGACTACTGGAAAGGCACGGAAATGTACGATTACATGAGCAATTTGTTTTCCGGCAATATCAAAGCCGCATTCAAGTCCCAGTATGTGGACAAACTCGCCTCGGTTGACGGGGTGGTACGGGACTTTGTTGACGATGCAGGAATAAAAAGTTTCGAGCTGGAGGGGATAACGGACAGACAGATGGACGAAATATCCGGGGGAGATTTGCAGAAGGTGGCAATTGCAGCGGCAACGGCAAAAGACGCCGACATATATTTCTTCGATGAACCGTCATCATACCTTGATATAGACTGCCGCATCAAAATGGCAAAGGCAATACGCAGCCTTGCAGAGGATAAAATGGTCGTTGTCGTCGAACACGACCTTGCCGTCCTGGATTTTCTTGCCGATACCATCCATCTCATATACGGGAAAAAGGGAGTGTATGGTATTGTGACCCAGCCGAAATCCGTAAGACATGGGATAAACCTCTATCTGTCGGGATACCTGAAAGAGGAAAATATAAGGTTCGGGGAGGAGATAAAATTCGACGTTCATCCGCCAAGGGGGAAAAAATCTCTGTCAACCCTGCTGACATTCAACAAATTGAAGAAAGTCTTTGACAACTTCACACTGGAGACAGCAGAAGGGGAAATCCACGAGGGAGAGGTCATTGGGATTGTGGGACCCAATGCAATTGGAAAGACTACATTTGTAAGAATGCTTGCAGGCGTTACCGAGCCTACGGAGGGGGAAATTGATCATCAGGTAAGAGTGAGCTACAAGCCCCAGTATGTCAAACCTGTGGCAGGGACTGTACGGGATATATTCATGAACTGCAAATCCCTCAACCCATTTTATGAAAAGGAGGTAGTAATGCCGTTGGGCGTGCATAACCACTATGACAATAAAGTCAATGAGCTGTCAGGGGGAGAACTTCAGACAGTTGCCATAGCTCTCTGCCTTTCCAGAGCGGCTGACATATATCTGATTGATGAACCCTCTGCATATCTGGATTCATCACAGCGTATGAGTGTGGCGAAGGTTATAACGAGAGTGATGGAGAAAGAAGGTGTGACCGCCCTTGTGGTAGACCATGATGTCTACTTCATCGACGTGGTGAGTCAGTCATTGATGGTATTTACCGGAAAGCCGGGAGTGGAGGGGAAGGGAATTGGGCCGTTTGACCTCCGCACGGGCATGAACATATTCCTGAAGGACCTAGACGTGACATTCAGAAGAGACGAGGAAAGCAACCGTCCAAGAGTTAACAAGCCGGGTTCCCGCCTCGACAGGGAACAAAAATCCGCTGGAGAGTATTACTATGAGCCGGTATGAATCTCCGATAAATTCTTATTAACAAAGCATATTGCATGTCAATGAGATGCGAACTTTGTGGCAGAGAAGAGAGCAGACTTCAGAGAATAATGATAGAAGGAACGGAGATGATGGTATGCAGTTCATGTGTGGTATACGGAAAGCCCGTTACTGTTCCCAAGAAAGGAAAACCACTGTCCATATCCCCGTCAAAGAACAAAGATTATAGCAAAGATATTTTTGAAAAGATGAAAAAAGAGATCGTGCCGGACTATGGAACAAGAATAAAAAAAGCGAGGGAGGAGCACGGATTCAGCAGGCAGGAACTAGGGGCATTGATAGGAGAGAGGACAACGGCAGTGGCAAAAATGGAAAACCATGAGCTTCGGCCTTCAGACGAAAAAGCAAAGAAAATTGAAAAGGTGCTTGGCATCACTCTTTTCCAAGATGTGAAGCAGGCCATCCTGAAGAAAAGGGACGTAACGGGGCTTACCATAGGCGATTTGCTGAAGAAAAATGAATGAAATAGATAAAGCCTTAAGGGTGCTCAGGGAAGGTGGAATTATTGTATATCCCACGGACACATTGTACGCTCTTGGGGCATGCATCGGCAATGTCGATGCGGTGGAGAAAGTGTACCGAATAAAGAAAAGGCCCGTAAAATTCCATCTGCCAGTAGCTGTCGGCAGCCTGGAGGAAATTGACAGTATTGCCTTCATGAGTATTGCGGCAAGAGAAATTGCAAAAAAGTTCATGCCCGGGGCTATAACGCTCATACTTGAAAAGAAGGAGAGGGTGCCTGAAATTGTGGCGGGCAGTAAAGTGGCAGTGCGGATACCGGATCACCCAGTATCATTGGCCCTTGCATCGACGGCAGGCCCCATAACTGCAACAAGTGCGAATGTTCATGGCGAAACGCCTCCTTCGGACATAGGTGCCGCAAAAAAACAGTTCGGCGATAATGTAGACCTGTATATCGACGGAGGGACGGTTGGCAGTGTTCCGTCCACCATCGTAGATGTCACGGGCATCGCGCCAAAAATTATCAGAGAGGGGGCAATAAAGAAAGAGGAGATTATATGAATGAGACATATAAAACGGATGATGATATTGATGATATACATCGGCACTACAGAAAGGCAGGAAAAATACTGGGTGAATCCCTCTCTGCCGGAGCCAAAATGGTGAAGGAAGGAGTGAAATATTTAGATGTGGCAGAGAAAATAGAAGGAATGATAAGTTCGGAGGCGGGCCTTTCTTTCCCCGTGAACATATCGGTAAACGAGGTGGGTGCACATTACACACCCTCCATAAATGATGATCTCCGTTTCAGGAAAGGGGATGTAGTGAAAATCGATGCAGGCTCCCATGTCAACGGGTATATAGGTGATTCGGCATTAACCGTGGAGGTTGGAAGCAACGAAAACGAATATCTAATAAGGGCATCAGAGGAAGCACTGCAGAAAGCCATAGAAATCGTGAGGGAGGGAGTAAGTATCTCAGAGATAGGAAATGCCATTGAAAAAAAGATAAAGTCATACGGGCTGAAACCGGTCAAAAACCTGCAGGGTCATTCACTTGAGAGATACAATCTTCATGCAGGGCTGTCCATCCCCAACGTTTCCAATACCGATAAAAGGAAACTGAAGGAAGGGGAGGTGATAGCAATAGAACCCTTTGTGACCGACGGGGAGGGACGTGTGGTGGACCGCGAAAACGGGAACATATATAGTCTGAGGGACAGAGCGAAGGGCAGAATCGTTGAAGAGATGAGAAAAAGGTTTGACAGCCTTCCATTTGCCAGCAGGTGGATGGCAGGGATAGTGGGACAGGAAAAAATCAACATGATACTTGCATTTTTGCTCCGGAGACGGTTCATATATCCATACAAAAAGCTTGTTGAGGGGGAGGGGGGTATAGTTGCCCAGACGGAGCATACCGTGCTGGTAAAAAAGGAGGGGTGTGAGGTACTGACCCTGAGGAATTGATGGTTAAAAACGTAAGTGTATAAATACGATGTAACAATAACTTTGTATTATGCAGGGACGTGCGAGACGTGATAAGGTTATAATAGAACTTATTATTCTTCTTCTGGCATTTATGGTATTCTATGTATTCTCCCCTGATATTGTTTCCCTTCTAAAATCTGCCGAATCTGCTACAAGTGCCAAGCCAGTCAAATCACTGTTCATGCTCCTTGCGTATGTATTCGGACTTTTCACAGATATAAAGGCAGATATTGTAATGTATCTGATAGGCGGAGGCATGATAGTACTCAACGGAAGAAGGAAATAATCGAACACCGGCAGCAATAGCTGCAAAAATCCGAAAGTTAAATATATTAAAAAGAACTATACTTTCGTGGGAAGGATAGGCTGGTAGTTGTTAGAGTGCATCCCATCCCCTCCTAGATGCTCTTTTTTGCCTATCCTCCCTTCCTTCTCAATAGATTTAAAAGGTGTTTTTTGTTCTCAACCCGAATAAAAATGGATAGAGAGGTACTGTCGGATGCCATTGCAGAACTTATAAAGACTGCTGTCACGCGGCTTCCGTCAGATATCGTTCGTGCATTGAAAAAAGCAAGGGAGATTGAAATTGAGCCAGGAAAGACGCAACTTTCGGCAATACTTGAGAATATAGAACTTGCCGACACGGAAAAAAAGCCCATCTGTCAGGATACGGGAACACAGACATTTTTTGTGAGAGTCGGGGCAAATTTTCCATATACGGACATACTGGAAGAGAGCATACTGGAGGGCGTGAGAAAGGCAACATCGACAGTGCCGCTAAGACCCAATGCCGTTGATTTGCTGACCGGGAAGAATCTGGGAAATACTGGAAAGCACATACCTTTCATTCACTGGGAGATTACAAAAGACGATAAATGTGAAATCATAGCTTTTCCCAAGGGAAGCGGCTCGGAAAACATGTCGGCACTTAGAATGCTCAAACCTGCGGACGGGCTTGAAGGAGCGAAAAAGTTTGTGCTTGAACAGATGGTCGAAGCCGCCGGTAATCCCTGTCCCCCGACCGTTGTAGGTGTGGGAATCGGGGGGGGAGCCGACATTGCAATGGAATTGGCAAAGCGTTCCCTGCTTCGCCCTGTTGGAGAAAGGAGTGATATACCAGAAATGGCAAAAATGGAAGAAGAGATGATGAGGGCAATAAACTCGACGGGCATAGGTCCCATGGGACTCGGTGGAAAGACGACGGTCGTTGATGTGCATGTGGAGATAGCGGCCAGACATCCTGCCTCGCTGCCGGTCGGGATTGTTGTTCAGTGCTGGGCTGACAGGAGAGCTGGGATGACCATAAATGCGGAGGGGGATATAGAATGGCATACGATATGAGGACGCCCCTGCAGGAGGACGCAGTTGGAAAGCTGAGGGCCGGGGATACCATCTATCTGACAGGAACCGTTGTGACGGCAAGGGACGGAGCACACGAGAAAGCGATAAAAATGGACAGAAACGGGGAGCGAATGCCGGTCAATTTTTCGGAAACGGCAGTATTTCACTGCGGGCCAATAATGAGGAAAAACGGCGGGTGGGAGGTCGTGGCAGCGGGCCCGACGACAAGCAGCCGCATGGAAAACATTGAGCATGAATTCATAAAGAGATTCGGCATAAAAATGATTATAGGAAAGGGAGGTATGGGCGACAGAACCGTAGAAGCGTGCAGGGAGCACGGGGCAGTATACTGTGCCTTTACGGGAGGAGCCGCAGTTCTGGCTGCAAAGGCAATAAAACATGTAAAAGATGTTTTCTGGCTGGACGAACTGGGAATGCCCGAAGCCCTATGGATTTTCGAGGTCGAGAAATTCGGCCCGTTGACCGTGACGATAGATACACATGGCAACAACCTGACAGAGAAAATAAAGAAGATGGCCAAAGAAAGAGCAGAGAAAGTGAAGTTTTGAAATATAGTTAATCTCGATGGAAGAAGAAAATAAGAGAGGGAAAAGAAATGAGGTTGTATAAGAAGACGAGAGGTAAAATAGAAAATATTCATAGATTTGTTTCTGTCATCATTCTGAATTCAACAAAAACTAATTTACATAATGTTTTTATGCTATATTATAATTAAGAGTGTATGACAAATAAGAGAGAATTATTAAAAACGTTGTCACTCACAAAACTAAGAAAACTGTTTAAAGAAAAAGATATTAATGAAGACCTTTTCGAAGTATATTGGGATGAAGAAGAGTGGCTCATAGATAAATTAAGTAGAAGTAGAAAAGTCAAAATCGAAGATGTTAAGAAATATCTCACAAAAGCAAATTTAGAGAAATATTTTGGAAAAAAGACAACGGTCAAGAAAACAACAACTCGGACAACAAGAAAAAAGTTTTCACGAGCAGTTGAAAAAGCAATTTGGGATAAATACAAGCATCGTTGTGCAATTTGCGGGGTTCATACTGGATTCAGTTATGGTGAAATAGACCATATCAAACCTCTAGCTAAAGGTGGTTCTAATAGTGTTGGCAATTTACAGTGGCTGTGTCATAGATGTAACAAATTAAAAGGAAGTAGAAGAACAAATACTGAAGTAAAAAAATTAATTACATAGACGATATTAATAGATTTAAGGAATGGAAGGGTAAGTAATATAATAGTTAATTTCTCTCACTCCCCCCATCTTTCCCGCGTTTGGCAGGGGGGTGCCTTTTTGACCCGTCTATATATAATCCCTGAATAATCTTGCGGGCGCTGTAATTCGAACTTTTATTCATATCCAAATCCTTTCTCGTCTAAAACCGTATATACACGTTTTTCATTGCCATCCAGTGATAGAGTGGTAGAGAACACTGAGAAATTTACCAAGGACGAATTGATTGATAGGGCGAATAAACCAGGGGAAGATGCCATGAAGTTGCATCCGTTTTACAAGGGCAAAGTACAAATTTCTCCCAAATGCTGCGTACGCGACCTAAACGATTTTGGAATATGGTACACCCCGGGGGTGGCGGAACCCTGCATGGACATTGCAAAAAATCCCGAGAAGGTATTCGAGCATACGAACAAGGCAAACTTTGTCGCTGTCATAAGCGACGGCACAAGAGTACTGGGATTGGGCGATATAGGTCCGCATGCCGGGCTGCCGGTCATGGAGGGAAAAGCAATTCTGTTCAAGTATCTGGGGGGCGTGGACGCATTCCCCATAATGATAAACACGAAAGACCCTGACGAATTCATACAGGCCGTGAAGTGGATAACACCCTCTTTCGGAGGAATAAACCTCGAGGACATTTCATCCCCGAAATGTTTCTATATTCTCGAGAGGTTGAGAGAGGAGGTCGAAATTCCCGTCTGGCATGACGACCAGCAGGGCACGGCTGCGATAACACTCGCCGGAATTATAAACGGATTGAAAATAGTCGGAAAGGACATGAAAGATGCATTGTTCTCAATCATCGGTGTCGGTGCCGCCAACACATGCCTGATCCGCACACTGATAAAGGCAGGGGTTCCCGCAAGAAACATACTTGCCGTCGACTCGAAAGGAATACTACGCTCCGACAGAGAAGACATCGAAACTCTCAAAGAGAAAAACCCTTACAAGTATGACATTGCAATGAACACTAACAGGGATGGGCGGCGGGGCGGCATACCGGAGGCGATGAAAGGTGCGGATTTATGCATAGCCGCATCAAAGCCCGGGCCTGGAATCATAAAGAAGGAGTGGGCTGCCGGAATGAACGACGATGCCGTCATGATAGCTGCAGCGAATCCAGTACCGGAAATATGGCCCTGGGAGGCGAAGGAGGCGGGCGTGAGAGTTTTCGGAACGGGTAGAAGTGATTTTCCCAACCAGGTGAATAACAGCCTGGGCTTCCCCGGTATATTCCGCGGCACGCTGGATGTAATGGCAAAGACAATTACCGACGAGATGCATATCGCAGCGGCATATGCCATAGCCGAGGTTGCAGAACGGAAGGGATTGAACGAGGAATATATTGTGCCCACGATGGAGGACTGGGAGGTATTCCCGCACGAAGCCACGGCGGTTGCAATGAAGGCGATAGAACAGGGAATTGCAAGAAAGAAGCCGAGCAGGCAGGAACTGTATGAAAGCGCTGAGAATACAATAAAAAAGGCAAGGGAACAGACAAAGTGCCTGATGAAAGAAGGATTTATACCTCTCCCCCCCGAATGAAATGGAAGAGATATCAAAAGCAATAAAGGAAAACGAAGATGGCGTCATCATAAAGTTGAAGGTCAAGACGAACAGCAGCAAGCCGAAGTTCCCTGCAGGATACGATGAATGGCGAGAATGTATTCTGGTGGAAACATCAGCCCAGCCGATACACGGAAAGGCAAACAAGGAGATAATTGAAATGGTGAGGGAATTCTTCGGGCTGAAATCCAGCGAGGTTTCCATCAGATACGGCTCCAAAAGTAGCGAGAAGGGACTGTTCCTGAAGGGGGACAAAAAAAATATCACGAAAAGGCTGAAAAATGAATTACGAAGAAAGCCTTAAGGAAATAGATGAAAGCATTCGACAGCTCGGGGTATTGAATGAATCCGTACCCATAATTGTAGAGGGAGAAAAAGATGTGGACGCCCTCCGCCGGCTGGGGATAGAAGGCAAAATTCTGACGCTTCATTCGGGGAAGAAAATCGTGGATTTCTGCGACATGGTCGCATCGGAATATGATGAAGTTATAATTCTTACTGACTGGGACAGGAAGGGCGGGAGACTTTCAAGTGCTGTCGAACAGAATCTTAGAGGGAGGACAAAATGTATAATGGAGTTCCGTACCATGCTCGCAAAGAATATGATGGTGAGGGACATCGAGAGCATACCTTCGTACATAAGACATATGAAAACAAGAATCGAGAAAGGAAAATACGATTGAACGTATCAAAAGATTTAAGACGACATATTTCATTATAATGTCCACGGGGGCAAGATATGATAAGGCACTCCACTGCATTCATTCTTGTCCCATCGGGTATGAAAAATGAACAGGAAGATAATTGCAATATGTTTGACTTCAGCCCTGCTGATATTCTCATTGCAACCTGCTTATGGCGGCGAAAAGGCAGCAAAAAATTCTGAAATAGCAGATATGATTCAGCAAATCAATGAGTCGACCCTGAAAAAGCACGTTCAGGCAATACAGGATTTCGGTCCGCATCCCACGGGGTCAAAAGCATGCAATGACGTAAGAGATTACATCTATGGGAAACTGGAAAGCATGAATCTGTCTGTAAGATACGATGACTGGAGTCTCAGAGGAAAGAGCGGAAAAAACATCGAGGGCACGTTGCAGGGGAGGGGCTCATGCGGGGGGATTGTGATTGTCTGTGCCCACTACGACAGCGTGCTGGTCTCACCCGGTGCGGATGATGACGGTTCGGGCGTTTCTGCAGTGCTCACAATCGCGGAAATCATGAGCTGCTACACTTTCAATTCAACTGTAAGATTTGTGCTGTTCTCAGGGGAGGAGCAGGGCAGGCTGGGCAGCCGCGAGTATGTGAAGGAAGCATATAAAAAAGGAGATAATATTATCGGGGTTATAGCCCTCGACGGTATCGGGTATGCGGTTTCGTCCGAAGAGGGAAGCAAAATAAAGAATCTTGTGGACAATGAATCCTTCTGGATAGCTGACGCCAGCCGGAGAATCAACGATTTGTACGGTGAATACATAGGTCTCGACATCATACGCCTCCCGAACGAGCCTATAAGCGACCATCAGTCATTCCTGGATTACGGCTATGATGCCAGCTATTTTCTGGAATATACGCTTGATCCCTATTACCACACCTCCGAAGATAGGATTGAATACATGAACATGACATACCTGATGAAAGTCAGCAGGTTGACCATTGGCACACTGGCTTATATTGCAAATTCAAACCATGCTATTTCCGACGATGATTTGAAAATAAAGGTTAAAGGAACCATTTTGTCATACCCCTCGCAGCTAATCGTAAGGATTGAAAACAGCAGATACGAAGAGGATACTGCAAATCTCACGATAAAGATAGGAATGAAAAACATTTTTAACGGGGAATACGTGAAGGGACCGTACAACACCACATGCAACTGGACTTTTTCAAAGGAAGTAGGCGAATACTGGGAATTCAAAATCGCATCCCGCTCATACAGTTTTCAATTCTTTGTGATGGATATTCGTATTGACGGTTTCAATGATGATATTGGGCTTCACAAGGAGAGAGAGACCTTCGGAGTTTCATTTTCCGTATTTGTGATATTGCTTCCTTTATTATAAAACTTTAACATATGTATAATTTTGCGATAACATACCCCCGTGAAAATAATAATATGGAAGGAAAAGGCATGGACTAACGAATGCCATGTGGTTAGTGGCAATCTTTGCAATATGATACCTTGATTTATTTTCCTTCAGGTTTCTTGTTTACTGAGAAGATATGGATTGAAAATCGTGAATGCCTATGCCAGCCGCAAAAGTCATGACCGAATAACCAGTAAAAATATGGTATGCTACCGGGAACTTGACACTGTATCCCACAAATCCTGCCATGAACATGTAGCTGGGCATACAAACAAAGGCGTGAGTACCAAGAGTTCCCTTGGCATTAACTATGCCGAGAGCTCCCCAGCATATGTCAATCAAATCAATACCTGGAATATTAAAACCAAATAAACGATTGAGCAGCATCGTAGTTGGTGTAAGCCCCATGCGCATAGAATTGCCCAGAAAATAGACCGCATCTACATGGCTAAAGAAAGTTAGCATCACTGGCAATTTCAAATCAGCTGTTCCCTCATAATTATCGTTAAACTCTTGAATTTTGTTTAACCCCATTATCTCTGCTTTTGCATGCATTTCTTTTTCCAAGTCACCGAGCAATGTTCCCTCTGGAACTAATCCATATTCCTTTAATACGGAAAACTTTTCCTCGGTCGATTTTATATTACATAATCTAATTTTAAGCTCGTTTACCTCTTTTTCCGTCAATGATACTGTTTTTGTCTCAATATTTCCATCAGATTTATACTCACTGACTTCAACTTTTATAAGATTTGTCTTCTTCCCCCCACAGTTCTCAGTACCACTTATCCCATATGTTTCCCCATCTCTTTCATGTAAAACAGGAGAGTTTGGAGTTCCAATTACCGGCGTCAAGGCAAGACCAAGAAATATTGCAATTGCCCCAACAACCAACCCTTTTTTCCATAATGTTTTCCTCATTTTATTTCACCCCTAAAATATATAATAAAAATTTGCTTATAAAGCCATCTGTCCATTGAATCTCCCGGCAAAATCAAACTAAACAATGCTCTGGAAATCTAAAAATCACTCCATTTGAGTGCGGGATTGCGGGCTGCACGTGCCTCGTCAATCCTTTTTATCGGGGCATTTGACGGGGCGTTTCTCATCACATCAGCATCCTCCTCCGCTATTTCATTCATGATTTCTGCATATCTGTCCAGGGTTTCCCTACTCTCGCTCTCGGTTGGCTCTATCATCATCGCTTCCTCCACAATCATCGGGAAATATATCGTGGGCGGATGCACACCATAATCGAGAAGACGCTTTGCCACGTCCAGTGCTCTTATCCCTCTTCCCTTCAGGTTTTTTGCCGATATCACGAACTCGTGCATCCTTCTCCCGCCGAAGGGAAGGACATACTTTTTCCCGACCAACTTTGTCATAAGATAATTGGAATTCAGTACGGCCCTTTCTGTTGATTCCTTCAATCCATCCGAGCCTTTCACCATAATGTAAGTGTATGCCCTCAGAAGAACGGGGAAATTTCCGTAGAAATGGGAAACTTTGCCTATCGAATGACTGCATTCATAGTCAAGGCGGTACATTTCGGGATGAGTATCCTCCTTGGTGACTCGGGGCACGGGCAAAAACTTTTCGAGATGCGATTTGACCCCCACAGGTCCCGAGCCGGGCCCCCCTCCACCGTGAGGCGTGGCAAACGTTTTATGAAGGTTCAGGTGAACTATATCAAAGCCCATATCTCCGGGGCGGGCTTTCCCCATTATCGCATTCATGTTTGCACCGTCGTAATAAAGAAGAGCTCCTACCTCTTTTACCTCCCTGGAAATTTCAAGGATGCCTTTTTCGAATATACCCAAGGTGTTGGGATTAGTCAGCATGAACGCAGCGGTATTGCCGGACAGTACCTCGCGCAATGCATCCATATCCACCCTTCCTTCTCTGGAGGGAATTTCCACCACGTCAAAACCTGCCATTCTGGCAGATGCAGGATTTGTCCCGTGGGCAGAATCAGGGATGACTACCTCTCTTCTCGTTTCGCCGTTATTCTCAT
The DNA here is from genome assembly GCA_964606745.1 of uncultured Thermoplasmatales archaeon. GTDB lineage: Archaea > Thermoplasmatota > E2 > UBA202 > DSCA01 > VBQP01. The sequence goes on from CAZSHJ010000022.1 coordinate 13,969, forward strand.
GATATGCTCTTGCAATGAGCATGCCGGTGAGTTCACCGTGGGCGCCTGCCGCGGGCTGGAGGGAAAAAGCATCCATTCCGGTTATGTTGCAGAGTGCCCTCTCCAGTTTGTAAATTATCTCGAGCGAACCCTGAAGCGTAGATTCATGCTGACGGGGATGGAGATGCTCGACTTTATCCGTTCTTGCCACTTCCTCCAGGATTTTTGGGTTATACTTCATCGTGCACGAGCCAAGAGGGTACACGCCCGTATCCACACCGTAATTCATCTGGCTGAGGTGGATGAAATGTTTTACCACACTCCTTTCGCTTAACGAGGGCAAGTCCAGATCACTCCTTTTTATTTTGTCTGGAAGCGGAATCTGCTCTTCCTTGCAAATTTTTCTCTCCTCCATCTCATTCAAGAGGGGTTCATCGTAGTTTGCCATCCTATACATGTTTTCCCCCCACTATTTCCTTCGTTGCCCCGACCATTTTATCCAGTATATCCATAGAATGCATTTCCGTGATACCATAAAGCAATGCATTTCTCAGTTCGGGAAAACGCTTCTCCAATGAAAGAGCACCATGAATATTCTCCGAGAGAAGTTTGCTGTTCAACTCACCTGCATCGATCGGGGGTATGGCAACAAACTCGTTGAAGAATTCCGTGCCAAACGGCATCTCAAATCCGATAGATGAAAGCCTATCCGAAACATATCTTGCTTTGTTTATGTTTTCAACCGCCAGATTTTTTAGCCCGTCCTTCCCCATAAGCGAAACATATGCAACAAATGCAATTGCACATAGTGATTCATTTGAACAGATATTGCTCGTTGCCCTGTCCCGCCTTATATGTTGTTCCCTTGTCTGCATCGTCATGCAGAATGCCCTCTTCTCATCCTCGTCCACGGTGGCACCGATTATCCTTCCCGGCATCTGGCGCATGTACTTTTTCCTGCATGCAAATATTCCCAGGCGGGAGCCACCAAAATTCATCGGGTTGCCCATCCATCCGTCCCCGACAACAATATCGGCATCATATTCAGAAGGCGGCTTTGCTATCGAAAGTAGAAGCGGATCCACACCTATAACAATCAGCCCTCCGGTTTTTTCTTTTATCTCCCTTATAACATCGATGCGGTCATCTATCAAACCGAAAAAATTCGGGTTTTCAATATAAATGCCTGCAATTTCTTTACCTTCACCCCGTACGGCGGACAAATCCACTTTCCCGTCTTCGCCATACGGAATTTCCCTTATTCTTATGCCTGCACTTCTCGCATAGTTGTTGAGTACCGATTTCTTTTCCCACGAAATGTTACGGGGTATGAGAAAAACATCTTTCCTGCTCGCCCTCTTTGCCATGCGGGCAGCCTCGCCGAGAGCCGTAGCGGAATCGTACATCGATATATTTGCCGCATCCATGCCGGTCAGCTCGCAAACAACAGATTGGTACTCAAACATGGACTGGAGCATCCCCTGGGAAAATTCAGGTTGGTAGGGAGTGTAAGATGTATAAAACTCGCTTCTCGAAATGATATGTCTCACCGCAGGCGGCACATAGTGGGGTTTGATATCTCCCCCAAGAAATGAGGGCATATCATCAAACGACTTATTTCCTTTCAGTATACAATTTATTTTCCTTTCAACATCAATTTCACTTTTCCCCGGTGGGATATCGAGCCCCCTGATTCTGATTCCTTCGGGAATATCACCGAACAACTCGTCTATATCATTTATGCCTGCCTTTCCCATCATCTCTTTCATATTACTTCTTGAATTCTGTGTACCCGCATTTCCCGCAACTGAAACGATCTTCATGCTCCGCCATGAATACCCCACCACCACATTTTGGACATGTCCTCCTTTTTCTTACAAGTTTATCGTCTTTGACTTCGTATAACTCCCTTTTATTCATTGTTATCACCCTTTCCCTCTTCCTTAACGTCCTCCTCTGCTTTATCTTTCGGTGCCTCCTCTCCTTTCTTTTCTTTCTTCTCCTCGGTCTTTGAAGGTTCTTCTTTGACTCCTTTACCCTCTTCTTTTTTCGGAGGTTTCTCTACAGGCTCTTTTTCCTCGCCTCCTTTCGCCAGATTCCTCTTGATTATATGCTTCGCCTCAACCTCCCTTGCCTTCTTTTCAGACTTATAGACTCTTGCATATCCATTCGCTTCGGAGATCCCATAGACGGGCTTTATATATTCCAGAATGACTACTTTCCCGCCCACCATGCTGCCTAGGTTACCCCTGACCTTATTTCTGGACGGGGTCTTTCCCTCGTACTTTATTTTAAAAATTATTTCCTCTCTTTCCAGAACTTTGTTCTCTTTCCGTGATACAATCTCTATTTCCATTTTATTCCTCCATTTTCTTTAAGAAACTCAAAACCTTATTTTTTTCATCATTACCGACCCTAACAAAGACAATGCCCTGCGATGGCAGACCATACACGACTGTAGTACCCAGAGGAGCAAGATATATTGCAGGCAGCGCCGCAAGGTCTTCCTCCCCCTCCACTTCTATTATGACCCTTTTTTCGCGGGCATATGATGTCTCGATTGTATTCCACAGCTCGTCGGTTATCTCTCTCTGCGGATTGCGGACTTTTCTTACATCTTCATTTCCGCTTTTTATGATGCCTTTGATATCCTCACCACATTCTTCCCTTTCTACTTTATAATCAATAATCGAAATATCGGGTTCTATACCGTGTCTTTTTAATGTCGCCGTCACCATGTCCCCTACCGAAACTATTTTTCCCTTCATCTCTCTTTTGGAAATGTCTTCCTCTGTTATTAGCTCCCCGAGGGGCATGCGCAACTCGTTCCTTTTATTATCCGGCAGCGTATACATCATCTGACCTTCAATGCGTATTTTCCAGGCATTTTTATACCCATCTTCTGTGCAATTCTTGACTTCAATGGATTTATGATGACAACGTAACCCTGCCAGTGCTCTGAAGTATGGGAATTACAGAAAGGACATACATTTTTGTCGGTCAGCATGTGACATCTCCTGCACGCCCTCATTTTCCCCCCTTCTTTTCTTTCTTTTTCTCTTTCCATTCCTCTTTGCCCATGCCAGGCTGCCTCATTGTCAAACCTATCTTGCTTTCCCTCGGATTCATCTCATTCAGCGATATGGTTACTATTCTGGCCCTTACCTCGTCCCCAACTTTAAGAGCGTTCCTTGTCTGTTTTCCTTCCATTCTTTTGTTTTCCACGTCTATCACTATATGATCGTCCATTATCTGACTCTTGTGAATGAGGGCATCAAGAGGACCAATATGACAGAAAGCCCCAAACTCGACTATATCACATATAATGCCGTCAACGACTTCCTGCAATTCGGGTTTGAATGTAAGGGCATCAAACTTTACATCCTGGTATATCGCCCCGTCTCCATGAATTATCTTCCCTTCTCCCGAACGTTTCACATTCTTTGCAATCAGGATAAGGCCGCTATTCTTGTCCATGGTTCCCTCGAAAGTTTCTTGGACTATCTTATCACTTACCTCTTCCAGATTCTTCCCTATATGTTCAGGTGGGATGCGAATCGTATTTTCCATTTTTACTGTATAATACATGAAATCTCCTAACTGAAATATACAGTACCATATAAATATAGTGGTGATTGATTATAGTGGTGAAAAACAAGGGGAGAAAATGCCTCCCTCCGTATCTGTGACGGATTTTCTCCCCCCTATAATACTGTCGGTTTTGGGGAAAAGGAGGAAAACATTGTTCCCCCTCACACCTTCAGTATTTCATGCCCTTTCATTATTTATAGGAGTGACATAAGAATCCGGCAGAAATATATAAATTGTTCTATGGAAACAAAATTGTCTTGGCAAGACAACCTGCTGTGTTGAATAATTCCTTTTTCAACGAATATTGTAGGAATATATAGCGTATATTTCTATTGGCAGTATTTAATAATGGCTAGAAAAAATCTATTTATTCAACACAGCACTGCCTTCAAAATCTATATAAGTTATGTCATGATGTATATATGAGAACATGGGCTGCTACATATGCGGGACGAAAAGCTTTACGAAATGCAACCACTGCTATCAGGAGATATGCAATGAACATGCCCATTTTTTAGAAGGCATATCATCATACCTGTGCGATAACTGCTACAGGGCTTACAAAAATGGCTCCCAGGATGTTATTGCTGAGTAAATTTTATATAGAAGAATTATTATACTATTCTCGGTGATATAATATGTTATCTGGAAAACAACCAATATTGGTATTGAGAGAAGGAACTGAGAGAGAACGTGGCAGAGATGCACAGCACAACAACATAAGGGCTGCAATGGCAATAGCAGATGCCGTGCGTTCAACACTCGGACCAAAGGGAATGGACAAAATGCTTGTGGACAGCATGGGGGATGTCGTTATCACAAATGATGGTGTCACAATCCTGAAGGAAATAGATATAGAGCATCCTGCAGCAAAGATGATCGTAGAGGTCGCAAAAACCCAGGACGAGGAATGTGGAGACGGAACAACTTCCGCCGTGATATTTGCAGGGGAATTGCTAAAGAAAGCCCTTGATCTCATAGAGCAGAACGTTCATCCAACAGTAATCGCAGACGGATACCGCATGGCCAGCAAGGAGGCATGCAAGATACTGGAAAGCATTGCAGAGAATGTCAAGCCGAACGACGAGGAGATACTGATGTATATTGCAAGCACATCTCTGACCGGAAAGGCTGCGGCTGCAAATAAGGACTTGCTTTCCGATATAGCATACAAAGCGGTGAGTGCCGTATCCGATGAGGAAAACGGGAAAGTTACCGTTGACTTGGACAATGTAAAGATAGAGAAAAAGCATGGCGGCTCTGTCGAGGATACTGAACTGATAGAAGGCATAGTACTGGACAAGGAAAGAGTTCATCCAAGCATGCCAAAGTCCGTAAAGAATGCAAAAATCCTGCTTCTGAACACTGCCCTAGAAATCAAGAAGACAGAAGTGGACGCACAGATACGCATATCCGACCCGAATCAGCTCCAGAAATTCCTAGATGAGGAAGAAGCAATGCTCCGCAAGATGGTGAGCAAGATAGAAGCATCAGGTGCCAATGTCGTACTCTGTCAGAAGGGAATCGATGACCTTGCACAGCACTATTTATCCAAGGCAGGAATATTTGCCGTGCGACGTGTGAAGAAATCGGACATGGAGAAACTTGCAAGGGCTACAGGCGCTTTAGTGATATCGGAAATTGATGAAATCGAGAAGAGCGATATGGGCTATGCGGGAAAAGTCGAGGAGAAAAAGATAAGTGACGACGAGATGGTCTTTGTCACAGAGTGCAAGAAAGCAAAGGCAGTTACAATTCTAATAAGGGGCGGTACGGAACATGTAATAGATGAGATAGAGCGCGGAATGCACGATGCTTTGTCCGTTGTATCAGTAACAATCGAAGACGGAAAGATGACGGCAGGCGGCGGCTCGGCGGCTACCGAGATTTCGCTTGGCTTGAGAAACTATGCCAGCAGTGTGGGCGGCAGGGAACAGATGGCTGTCGAGAGTTTTGCAGATGCAATAGATATAATCCCGAAGGCACTTGCAACCAACGCCGGTATTGATGCAATAGATATGCTCATAGAGCTGAAGAAGGCACACAAGGAAGGAAAGAAATACTATGGAGTTAACATCCTCAAAGGCAAGCCGGGAGACATGAAGAAAATGAATGTCATGGAGCCGATGAGGGTAGGATTGCAGGCAATACGTTCCGCCACGGAAACAGCAAATATGATACTGCGCATCGATGATGTAATCGCAGCAAAAGGCGGCGGGGGAGGCGGCGGAATGCCCCCGGGTGGAATGGGCGGTATGCCTCCTGGCGGCATGGGCGGTATGCCCGAGATGTAAACCCATCCAATCCCTCTATCCCTTATCTTTCTCTACCCTTTTATACCCCTATTTATACTCGTACCTCTATTTTTTTATACTCCCATTCACTTTTGTTTTTCATGATACCCGTCAAGGATATGATGTTGCACGAAAAAATGGACGCCGATGAACTGATTCATCAGATGTATGATGCAGGGGGTTTTACCGCAAAAAAAGTAGGGGAGGGGCTGGACATACTTGAAAGCATGGTAAAAGAAGGATACAAAATAAGTCTTTCATTCCCTGCATGCATCGTTGCCACCGGAACAAGGGGCATCATAAAGGAATTGGCAAAGCAGGGCATCGTGGATGTCATAATGACCACATGCGGCACCCTTGACCACGACATGGCAAGAAACTGGAAGAATTATTACCATGGTTCTTTTCTCATGGATGACATCGAATTGCATAAAAAAGGCGTGAATCGACTGGGAAACGTGCTTATTCCAAATGATAGTTATGGTACAATCATAGAGGAAAAAATGCAGGAGATCCTTGAGGCTATGATAAAGGAAAAGAATGAATGGGGCACAAGAGAAATTTGCAGAGAGATAGGAAAAAGACTTGGAGAAGAATCGATACTGTACTGGGCATGGAAAAAAAATATTCCGGTATATGTTCCGGGAATAACAGACGGTGCTGTGGGATCCCAGATGTGGATGTTCTCCCAAGCCCACCCGTTCAAAATCGATTTGCTGAAGGACGAAAAGGAACTGGCAGATATATTCTTCAGTGACAGCGAAAAGATGGGCGCCCTCATAATCGGCGGGGGCATATCCAAACATCATCTTATATGGTGGAATCAATTCAGAGGAGGATTTGACAGTGCAGTCTACATAACATCTTCGCCGGAATGGGACGGCTCCCTCTCCGGAGCGAGAATCAGGGAGGGGATTTCTTGGGGAAAGCTGAAGGAGAAGGCAAGATATGTAACGATAGAGGGTGATGCCACCGTCCTCCTTCCGCTTATGACTGCTGCACTCCTGGAAAGAATGGACAGCAGGTGATGCAGCAAGTATTCGATAACTGTACCATACCCTTTATAAAATAAAAAGGAATAATAAATTCCAGATGAAGAGAATGAAGCTGCTCGCTCCCATTATTGTACTGCTTGTCGTTTTTGGAAGCGGCACGGCTCTGGGCGTAGACAATGACACCGATGGAAATAACTATTTTCACGTAGGAAACTTCTGCCAGTACGGCTCAGACGGGATAATAGGAAAGTATGCTCTTTCAGGGCTGGACGGATGCGTCATTTCCGTTTACTCGGCCGAGGGGGCACATCTGCTGGACGTGATCTACAAGGTGGACCATATAGAACTGTATCTCCAAGTTATGGATAACAAAATAATAGAAAAACTTCTTGGTGAGGAAGATTGGCTTAAGGTTAAGGATTATATAAACGAGATTTCATACAAAAAACTAACATTTGAAGGTTCACAATGCAGATATTCAGATGGAAACTGCAACGTCGAGATGCACGATACATCCATCAGCTTCCTGAAAATATGTACGACAGGCGATATCATCTTCTCCAATCTAAGCGGATATAACATCACAAGAGAAGGCAATGTTATCGAACTCTCAAAAGAAAATTTTTCTGGAGTGATAATAAGCAACCACATGCTCGATGAGAAAGAGGGTAACATAATTGCCAGCAGGGAAATTATGTTTCGGGGCACCAACTTGGAACCTCTTTCAGACGGGACAAAAAATCTCAGGACGGTAGAGGAAGCGATAAGAACAGGCACCCTTGGTGGTGAGATTACGATTGTTAAAGAAGATGGCAAATACAAAGTGGATTCGGTATCATATTATAGCAATGTGACAATTGAAAATGGAACTCTGACATCAAAAAAAGCCGAATTTGTTGTGAGCGGGGATGATCATACAACCGGGAAAACCATAAAGGTCAATGTCGGAAAAGGTGCCATATCTTCAAAAAATCTGAAGGTGGTATTCGACGGAAAGGAGATTCCATTGGCTGACAGCCTTACGGATGTATTAAATCCAAATGATGACGGCTTGCAACCCGAATATGTGTTGGTCAATATAACTTCCGGAAGCGGGGGAGAATTCTTCCTGCTGATCAGCATTCCACACTTCAGTGAGCACACAATCATAGTGGAATCCATTGTGAAAAATCCAGTTTTCATTGGAATGGCAGCAGTCTGTGCAATGACAGTCGTAATTGCTGCCGCATGGGGAATGTTCAGAAGAGATAAATCTACTATTTAATCAGTTCGGGATTCAGGGATGACCACGTTTCTATGAAACTGTTGACAGCACTATCAAGAAACGTATTCCTGTATGTGATGAGTAACTTTGCCACTTCCTCGCCGTTCTTTACTGAGTAGGATGTCTCTCTCCCTAGAGATGTGGCCTCGATAATATCCGACTTGATCATTTTTTTTAAATGGAAAGAAATAGTAGAAGGTGATTTTTTCACTTCTTTACATATATCTTTGTGAATCGAATCCGGGTGTACCAACAGGAAAATGATGATATTGCGTGGTGTTTTCTGCCTCAGTATTGCAATAATCTTTTTGTCCCGAGTTCCGACCTTGAGGGAAGCAAAATATCGAGTGTATCTGCCATCCTTTTTGGAAACCACAATCTCCCTTTTTTCGAAGTAGTGAAGGTGATAATCGAGGGTACCGAGAGGAATGTCCAGCTTCCTTGCGATTTCCCTCTCATGAAGCCCCGGATAATTCAGGATAAGATTGTATATTTTCCTTCTTGTCTCCAGAGCAAGTGAATCCTCTTTTATCATTTAGCAACACATCCATCAAACTACCTATCTTTTAGCCACTGTAACATATAGGGAAATGAGTATTATAAGGTCAAGAACAATAAGACTTAAGCTTTGCTGAGTGGTGTCCGTAAGGAGCAATACACCCTTCACAAGAAATAAAAGAAATGCAATTATAAGGAAAACCATCTTAATATCTCTGATACGCATATACGATACTACCGAAACCATTAACAGCAAGAATGACAGCCCCATCATCACAACTGATAAAAATACTATTATTTCATCTATGTTAACACCCCTGAGTTTATTTATCTGGGGGCGATATAAAAGATTTTGTGTTCGATGTTTGTATTACACGCTTCGATGTTTGTCAGATATTCTTTATAAATAATAATGGTGTTTTTATTTTCACAGACTGGGGGATAGAAAGAGGATTTTCCCTCCTTTACCTTTTATCAATCACCACCTCTTCGTCCCCCTGCCTCCCATAATTCCTTACAAAAAACAAGATTTTTATATGCACATCCGCCCCGGTACTGTTAAGTTCACGGGTGAAAAAATCCCGTGTTAAGTTAGCGGGTGACAAAGATTTTTATTCTCATTTTAGTTTTACTTTGCCACCCCTGTTCGGGTCATCACATCTTTCACCAGATTGTGCTGTTTTTAATGGGGGTGGTAACTTTGAATGAGGATGATTTTTTTATCTGGATGCCTGTTCTCATAGTTTTTATACTTGCTATTCATACAATATGGGTGTATGGAATTACCTCTGATGCTATGCTTTATACTGGTGTTTTATTATTTTTAGCATTTTGTGGTTTCTTATCTTGGAGATATGTTAAGCCCAGAATGGAAAAGAAAAAACAGGAGAAAATAACCCATACGAGTTTATTAATTACTAGAATTTTAAGCCATCTTCCTAAAATAAAATGTGGTTACTCTCTTTTTTTTATCTGTATTGCTATAAACAAGAAGCATACTACAGTTAATACATTTAATGAGTTCCAGCGTTCCAGTGAGTTTAAATGGACACTTCAACATTTAGAAGCCTATCCTAATATTTTTACGAGTTGGAGTAACTTCAACAACTTAATCAATGAAATAAATGATAAATTAGATGATTTAAAAAAATATATCTCAACCAAGATGAATGACAAGCTTATAGATAAGGAAAATATATTACCCTATGCATCATGGGTTCTCATATACAAATTATAGTTAAAAACTAAACTTTTTATACTTATAGGTGTATTACGAATATATGACTAAAACAGAGATGCATCCGAGTGATATACTCCCCGCCATGAATGGCGGGGCTTCTCACGAAGAGGAGGGCTGGCG
>CAZSHJ010000023.1:0-21557 GCA_964606745.1 uncultured Thermoplasmatales archaeon
CTTCGTGAGAAGCCCCGCCATTCATGGCGGGGAGTATATCACTCAGGACAGTACCTAATTCTTGAAGGAGTAGAGATGCTCCCGTCGGGATTTTCGAGAGAAGGCGGAAATAAACTGCCATTCATCTTTCGAACCCGAGTCTTCGGCTGACTCCAACCCTTTCCGTGAACGATTTTGCGCATCAAAAGGGTTCCGAGAGGCCGAGATGATTAGCCGGGCTACACTACGGGAGCATTATTCAGGTAATGCGTTCTCATTTTTATTTTTTTTCACTATCCCCCCGAGGAAACCTGTATCATCTTTACTTCATCACCGTCTTCAAGCATTGCCGTATAAGGAATTGGTTTTCCACCGACAATAAGAATAACCTCGTCAGGGGCGAAGCGAAGTTCTTCAATCAGTTTTTTCCCTGTTGCCCCTTCAGTCATTTGTACCTTCTTCTTTCCTTTAAACATTGAAACCGTTATTTCCATCGATACGCTAAAAAACTCCCGACGTATTAACCTTACGGTTGCTGGGGTGGCCGAGTCAGGACTAAGGCGGTAGCCTCGAGAGCTACTGGGCTTTATGTCCACGCAGGTTCAAACTGCAACTTGCTTGGTGCAAATTGTACTTCCAGGCAGGTGCTTGAAAATCCTGCCCCCAGCGTTTTTTCATTTCAACGCCGGCAATCATTCTCTTTTATTCGCAGCACCCTGCAAGGCCATCGTACCCTCGGTAGTTATATAATGCGATACACCCTTATAGGGTGCAGAGAGGTGTATAAGTGAAAAAATGCATAGTGTCTGCTGGCATGGTGTGCTTCCTGATGGTGGCGGCAACTATGCCCGTTACCGTAATGCCTTCCTTTATTGAAGAAGCTGGAGGGGTGACATTTTATGTGGGTGGCAATGGGCTGGGAAACTATACCAACATTCAAGACGCAATAGATGATGCCGGCGATGGTGATGTCATTTATGTTTACAACGGAACCTATGCGGAAAACATCGATATATCGAAGTCAATTCACCTGGTCGGGGAACATAAAAACGCAACGATCATTGATGGAAATGGCAACGGAACCGTCGTCGATATAGATGGTGACGGAGTCGTCATGAGGAATTTCACCGTTACGGGAGGAAATGGCGATATATGGGCAGCAGGCGTGTGCATAACTTCCATCCATGTAACTTTGAAAGACAATATCATCCTTGACAATAAATGCAACGGTATCTCCCTTTTTTTAGCATCACGTTGCAGGATTTCATACAATGCCATTACGGGCAATATGTATGGCGGTATTCATATAACAAACGGGTCGCAATCCAACAATATATCCTATAACAATATCCAATCCGGTATGGAGGGAATTTATGTTTCCGAGTCAGACCATCAGGCTATCAGCTACAACAATGTAACCGGCTGTGCCAAGGGTATATACCTGACAGAATGCTCGGGCAATACTGTTATTGGCAATCGTCTAACCGAAAACGAGGAAGGGTTGTTTTGCTACTATGCGGCAGGCAGTACAATCAGTTGCAATGATTTTATTTCAAATGTGAAGAATGCCAGATTTGCAAAATTCTTCCATATCGGTTTTCTAGCCCCGAATAAATGGAATAGTAACTATTGGGATGATTGGATATGTATCGGGGTGAAAGCCATTTTCGGGATTGTGTACGTGCCAACATTTAAACTTATAGGGATCTTTATTCCATGGGTTGAGATCGACTGGCACCCTGCAAGTGAACCATACAGGTGAAAGAAATAGTTGCCTGTGATCATGGATGTTAAGATCATACCTTAACTATCTGTTCGGAAGCATGTGGTCCGGGTGGAACGTACCTTTCTCTTCCATACGGTATCTTATACAATCCCCGTAGCCTTCCTCGTTTTCGCAGTATTTATCCATACATATTTTCTCGAGTTTGCCCCCTTAAGTGAATCTATTCACCGGGCATACCTCGTACCATTTGCAGACCATTTATTCATCTTCCGAAAATCCATCTCAGAATTTTTTGCAGCAATGATTCTTTCCCGCCGCCTTCATGGTGCGGGACCGATGGTTGAGCAGGTTGCTCCGGGGGAGGAACTTCTGCAGCAGTAATGCATATCTTCATCGTTTTACCGATTGTGCGTGCACCCGTTACGAGCAAATCATCTTTGCTGTCTGCAGATATGCCACGCATGTAATCATCCATAAGGTTGCTTATACGTTTACCAAGGAGCATACCAGTCAATCTATCACCTGTATCCCCATCGTGTATCGCAGCGTAGTACTCATCGATACCGTCCCTGTAACCGGTCACTGCGATATTCCCGTTTTTCACTGTGGCTGCACCGTAAAGAAAACCTTTCGTTTCATTTTCGTTTTCCCACAATATGATGAATCCAGAATCAAACTTCATCAGATACTGCATCTCCACATCGGCTCCTGCCTTCCCTGCCACCACAAAATTTCCCTGGTTGTCTGCCGTTATCTTGGTCGGTGCTTTATTTCCGGTTCTTACCAGCTCGCGTCTTCTCCACCCGCGTTTTCCACCGAACTTCGTTACCATCATGTCAATGTCATCGCCACGGCTGGCAAATCCCGATGCCAAAACGTCATCAAAGGAATCAATGGTAACACTGGTATACAAAGCAACCATTCTCTTTCTCCGTATTGCCCTCCACATTATTCTGCCGTTCAGCCCCGATATCTTAATGACAAACCCCGCAAAGGATAAAGATGCTATGGACCCGCCGCCGCCTGCCACAAATATATTATCGTCCGAATCTATCGTTATGCCCGAAGCGATATTGACCTTGAAGGGCGAATGGGTTTTTTCCCATATGGTCGTTCCATCGGGGCTGTATTTTTTGATGTAAACAACGCTTTCCGTCCCGCCTTCCCGGGTAAATGTTCCCGCCACGATTATATTGTTCTCTGAATCCACGGCAACATCGAAAAAATAGCCGTATTCCCGACCTAATATTTTTTTTATTATGGGGGGTACAACTGGATTTGTGGTGCTTTTATCCATGGAACTAAAGTTGCATATCTCAAGCAAATCGGCATCTGACCACTGTTCTTTACCGTTTCTGTCGTATTTTACGACAATCCCCTTGTCCTCGTTCTGGCTGATTCCGCATACTATTGCATTGTCATCTGAATCGACAGCGACTCCCATATTTCCCGATCCGTCTTTGAAATCCTTTTGCCACAGAGTTTCGTAGTCATATCCACCGGAGCTACCTTCATCATTCTCCATTTTTTCCACTATACCTAATGGAGCGAATGCTATAAGGATTTTATGAAACATTTTGTCCGGCGGGGATTGCACAATAATTAAATTTCGTGGCGGGATTATATATGATATGAAAGTAGTTATCGTTGGGGGCGGGCCGGCGGGGCTGATAACGGGATTGTGTTTACTGAAAAGAGGCATATCACCGTTAATTCTTGAAAAGAATGCCGAAATAAGCTCGACAGCTTGTGCAGAGGGATGTGACCTTACGTCACTGAAACAGATTCCTTTTGATTCATCACAGCATATCTCGAAAGAGGTGGATGGGGCTGAATTTATCTTTCCCGGAAGTTACTCTTTTTCATCCACCAGGAAGGGGGCCGTACTTGATAGGAATAGATGGTTAAGGGGCATGGCAGCGGAATTTGCAGGGAAGGGCGGCGTGATAAAGGCGAATGCCCGCGTGAAATCAATAGGCAGCAATGTCATATTTCTTGAAAACGGTGATAACGTGGCGTATGATATTTTGATAGGTGCAGACGGGCCTTTCTCCATTGTGAGAAAACACATGGGCATACCGCAGGAATTGTTGGCAGGTGTTCAGTACAAAATAAAATGTAATACTTCAAATATTGACCACCTGCAATTTTACTTCGATAAAAGATTCTCGTCCCATTACTCCTGGGTGTTTCCCAAGAAAGAATATCTTAACGTGGGGCTTGCCGGCAAGTTCAGTCAGCTGGACATTTTCGTTGATTTCCTCGGGCTGAAGGGAAAGATACTGAAGAAAGAGGTAGGGGCAATTCCCGTAGGGGGCATCCCTGGAAAAATCGTGAAAGATAATATTGCCCTGATAGGGGATGCGGCATCGATGACGAATCCGCTGTCCGGCGGGGGAATCGCCCCGATTATTTACGCTTCTGACATTCTGTCCAGAAACGTTTATAACCTAAATATCTACGAGGTGGAGATAAAAAAACATCCAATGTTTCATGCCGCGATATTGAAGGCAAAAAATGTGCTTATGAAAGCCACAAATACAGAGATGGGCAAGATGGGAAAAGTGGTTGACGGGAAGGTTTTCGAAGAAACGAGATATTCGGATCTTTTGGGGATGACAAGATATCCTTTGCTCGTCCCGAAAATATTATTGCTGAGTAAGGGTGTTATAATGACCATGAGGTGGGGATGGTAGCTTGCCCATCAATTTTTTATATCGTCCTTTAATTCCCTACTATGCCATACTGGGATAAAAAACATGAAACAATGCCCCTCGGAGATTTGAAGGAACTGCAGTTAAAGCGATTGAAAAAAGTTGTGCGTACTGTATACGAGAAGAATGAATTTTACCATAAAAAATTGAAGGATGCCGGAATAATTCCGGATGACATAAAAAGCCTTGATGACATAACCAAAATACCTTTTCTGACAAAGGATGACCTCAGGCAGTATTATCCGTTTGGCTTACTGTGCACGCCACTAGATGACGTGGTGGAAGTGCATGCATCCTCAGGTACAACCGGAAAACCCGTCGTGGGTTCATATACGAGAAATGACCTTAATCTGTGGGGTGCGGTTATGGCCCGCTCTCTTTACGCAAACGGACTGAGAAAAGGTGATATTCTCCAGAACTCCTACGGCTACGGTATGTTCACCGGTGCTCATGGCTTCGAAAAGGGAGCACAGAAGATAGGAGCGATGGTGGTGCCTATAAGCTCCGGAAATACGAAAAGGCAGATAACGATAATGAAAGATTTCGGCACAACAGCCATTGCATCAACCCCTTCCTATTCACTTTACATGGCCGAGGTTGCGGAGGAGATGGGTCTTTCCCTCATCGATGATTTCAAACTCCGTATCGGAACGTTCGGGGCAGAAGCATGGAGCGATGAGATGAGGAAGGTAATAGAAAATAAATGGGGAATCACAGCATGCGAACATTACGGGCTGACCGAAATTATAGGCCCCGGTGTGGTTTCCGAATGTGAAGAAAAACATCTGCATATCAATGCCGACCATTTCCTGGCGGAGATAATAGACCCGAAAACGGGAGAGCAGCTTGAGCCCGGCGAGGAGGGCGAGCTTGTCTTTACCACCCTCACCAAGGAAGCTTTTCCCGTACTAAGATTCAGAACCAAGGATATGGCGGTTTATAGCGAGGAGACATGTGAATGCGGCAGAACACTGCCAATACAATCCCGCATAAAAGGAAGAAGTGACGACATGATGAAGGTAAAAGGCGTTATTGTATTCCCGTCACAGATAGAGGAGGCAATTATGAAAGTTCAGGGTATAAGCGGAAATTACGTGCTGGTTAAGGAGAAGAAGGGAGTTATAACATCCCTGAAAGTGAGGGTCGAGCCCGTCGAGGAGCGATATGCACAGGGGGCGCTTGACGATCTGGCAAATGAAGTGGAGGATGAGATATATGCAATGCTCAACATTCATGTGCCCGTGGAAATAGTAAAACCCAATTCTTTGCCGAGAAGTGTGGGAAAGGCAAAGAGGGTGGTAGAGGAATAGTCTCAACCAAATAATACAGAAAACACATAGAGCAATAGTAAAAATATCGGAATAGAGAAAAAAGTAGTCCATGTAACTGAGAGTGCTGTAACCTTTTTGTCAATTCCATAGGGTATCAGAAACATATTGGTACTAGTAATCGGCAGTATGGAGTTAATAATAAGAACGGCTGCCCATGTGGAAGGAATAATACTAAAAATCATAAGAATACCACATGCAATGGCAACTATTATGGGTGTTATTAGCATTGTAAGAAACAATATTTGCCTTACCCATTCCATCTCACCACCATCTTTTCCAGAAAAAAGCTTTTTGAGCTCTGTTATATTGATATCATCAATTTTGATGCCTGCCCCAACATAATAGAGTGCTGCAGGAATAGTAACAGCACCAAAAAAGGTGAGTAAAGTTCCATAATCACATGATGCAGTGGTGATACCGGCATAGCTATGGATAAGCACTGCGCTAACTGGGAATACAAGAAGGTACCAAGGATATAGCTTTAAGTATCGAGGGAGGGGATTTTTTTGCTTGTCGCCACTTGTAACCTCTTTCTGGTGTATCACAGATAGAATGTACGGCAACGCTGCAAAAAGAAAAATGCCAAGGAGCGTAAGATAAATGGCAGCAAATATTTCCAGCTTCTTTATTGATAAGATGGCGCTTCCAAAGAATGCCGCACTCCTCCCTTGGTTTACCACAACAGTTTTTATAAAATGAGTTCTGTTTACTTTACCTGCAGATATTTTTTTTGAATTGCGCACCGCGAACACATATGCAAGTGCATAGAGAAGTGTAATAACAATGCCTGAAAAAATGACAAAGTCTATTTCATCTTCTTTAAAGTCTATATTCAAAAACAGTTTGAAAATCAGAATTGGAATGAATACGAAAAGTAATACAAGCCCGATTTTTTTCATTACACCGCTTACGTATTTCTCGCCGTACATCTTTGAAAGAATAAAAGTGACAACGAAGCCCACTGCCATCCATGGCAATGTCCATATGCCACTGATATACGGGATTATATTGCTGATCAGATCGAGCATGCTATCCTCTCCAGTATGAAAGTAAGCTGCTTTTAAAACAGTTTTGATGTTTTATGAAATCTCTCACCCGGTGGCAACACCTATGGTTAAGCCAAAAACTGGTTTCAGTAAATGATTTAAAGTACCCCTACATAAGTCGCACATGTTCAATCCAAAAATCGAGACGATGCCCCAGAAGGAGTTGAGAGGGCTGCAGTTAAAGAGGCTCAAGGAAATAGTCAATTACTCTTACTCGAATATACCTTTTTACCGTAAGAGGATGGACGGTGCAGGTATCGATCCTTCAGGCATAAAAAGCATTGATGATGTAACTAAAATACCCTTTACCACCAAGGACGATTTGAGGGAGAACGCTCCTTTTGGCCTTCTTGCCGTTCCTTTGGAAAAATGCATCGAGCTTCATGCATCATCCGGTACAACAGGCGTGCCTGTGACCGTATGCTACACCCCTCATGACATCGAGATATGGAGCGAGGTGATGGCCCGCTGCCTGTCAATGGCAGGTCTCACAAAGAATGACATATTCCAGAATCCCATTCCTTATGGAACATTTACTGGTGCATTTGGATTTCACTACGGAGCACAGAAAGTCGGAGCGATGGTTATCCCGACCGGGAAAGGGCAGTCAGAGAGACAAATTGAACTCATGAAATATTACGGCACGACTTTCATTTCGGGTGTTGCATCATATGCAGTCCATCTGGGGCAGACTGCAGTGAAGATGGGCATCGAACCCTCATCACTGGATGTCAGAAACGGAATTTTCGGGGCGGAGATGTTCACATCTGGGATGAAGGGCAAACTAAAGGAGATGTGGAATATGCAGGTTCATGATATTTACGGGCTGACGGAGATGTGCGGCCCCGGCGTTTCCGCTGACTGCAACGCTCACGACGGTCTTCATCTGTGGCAGGACCATTTCCTGGCGGAGATAATAGATCCGAAAACGGGGGAGCATCTCGGACCGGAGGAGAGGGGGGAGCTCGTGCTTACGACCCTTACCAAGGAAGGAATGCCGATTCTGCGCTACCGCACGAGAGATGTCACTTTCATTTATGACTCCACGGAATGCGAATGCGGAAGAACCCACATAAGGCATGCACCCATAAGAGGAAGAAGCGACGATATGATTATAATAAAAGGAACCAACATTTTCCCGGGGCAGATAGAGGAGGCGATAATGAGGCACGAAATGGCATCGGGCAACTGGCTTATGGTTGTTGAAGATGAGGGTGGCTTCGACCAGCTCACGATAAAAGTCGAAACCAAGAGAGAGGTGAAGGCGGAGGAGGCAGAAGAGTTAAGGAAAAGCATCATCAGATCCGTGCAAGTAATTGCGTCATTCACGCCAAAGGCAGAAATCCTTCCACCGGACTCACTGCCGCAAGTCGGAATCAAGGCAAAAAGGGTCATCGACAAAAGAGAGAATAAGGATTAGAAAAGAAATATGGGAAAGTGACATACTCCCCGCCATTCATGGCGGGGCTTCTCACGAAGAGGAGGGCTGGTGAAATGCAGTCAATGTGGTCTGATGTACCTTATGTTTTCTCACATAGTTTATGGCCGTTTCAACATCTGCATCCCCTACAGTTCTGTAAAACTTTCCCGGACTCCAGAAATGCCCACGTGGATATCTCAACCGAAACTTCGGTTGCTGTTTGAACAATTCATGTGACGATGCACCCTTTAACAAATGAAAGGCTTGAGAAATGCTCATTGTTGGAGGTATGTCTGTTATCAGATGAACATGGTCTGGCATTACAGCCATTTCAATAAGTATGATACCATGTCTTTGTGCAATCTCCTCCAAAATGTTTTCACAAAGCTTTTTATTCTCTTCTTTCTTGAATATATGGTACCTGCACTTGGGGCACCATTCAAAGTGATAGACACTTTGCCCAATTCGATGGCTTCCGCTAACTAATCCTATTTTTTTATGCTCCGGACAGGCATTTACAGCACCCGCTCTAGCGGGTGCGCCTGTCCAAAATTCAAAACAAAAATTATCTGAAAAGTGTTGCTAAAAAACGTGTACGCGATTCATCCCCTACCTAAAGGTTGGGGATTTCTCGCTGGGATGTGTTAAAAAGTCGGGTTACTCTACATCCCATATGATGTAATATATCGCCATCTGCTTTGTTATCGTCTGGTTTCTAATTTATTGTTACCTGCCTTATCTCTACCTGTTTCATTCCTTATTTGTTTTCCCATTTTCTGAGACGTACTTCGAATACTGCCCCTCCCTCTTTCCTGTCTTTTAATTCTATGTTCCCGCCGTAGCCGTCCACCATTGCTTTTACCAGGTAAAGTCCCAAGCCACTTCCTTTGCTTTCCTTTCCTTTTACTTTCATGTCAAACATGCTCTTTCTTATGTAGTCCGGTATGCCTATTCCGTCATCCTCTATCAAGATGGTAACATATTTGCTTCCTGCCTTTCCAGTGATATTTATATTTTTCCCTCCCGAGTGCATGATGGCATTGCCTATGACATTCGAAAAAATTTCGCCCATCAATTCATTCCCTGTTACACTTACCTTTATGGGTTTATAGTGAATTTTCACACTCTTTTTCTGTGATTCGCTGGATAATTCGCCTATAACTCTTCTTAGCACAGCGTCCAAATCTATTGCAAAGTAATCTTGGTCTTCGGAGGCTACCTGTATCTCCTTTACTTTTTTAATGAGTCTATTGCTGGAATTTATTGCTTTATATGCTATATCTAACAATTTTTTCTGTTCTTTATCCAGTTTTGTATCCATCAACAGTTCAATATATCCCATGATTATCTGATTCTTGTTGCCGATGTCATGCCGCAGCAGAGAATGGTAAAATTCTGCTTTCCGCTCTGCTTCCTTCATTTTTGTAATGTCCGTCATTATTGCAAATGTTCCGCCAAATTTTCCGTCGGGCATATTAAATGGCGCTGCAGATACTATAACATCCAATATATTGCCGTTTTTATGGACAATGACTGCCTCATACGAATCTCTTAAACCTTTCTTTCTGATAGCCGTTTTCTGCCGAAATAATTTGAATTGCTCTTCAGTTGTTATCTCTTTTGAATCCATACCGATGAGTTCATTGACATCATAACCGGTCAAATCAGACAGTGATTGATTTGCAAACAGAATATTTTCATCCGGGTCTACCTTTATAATTCCCTCTTTTGCGGTTTCCACAAGTATTCTGTACCTGCTTTCGGATTCTTTTAGCTGCTCCAGTGTTCGCAAACCTTTCAGAACGGTCGCCATTTCCGATACGAGGGTATTTAATAAAATTCTGTCAGGATATGTGATGGAATCGACTTCATCATTTTGTACGTCGAATACCCCATATTTTTCATCTTTGAAAGTTATCGGGAGTGCATACTCGCATCTTGCTCCGGGTACGCCTTCGATATATTCTTCAGCCTTCAGGACATCCGGCACATAATAGGATTCATTTTTGTTGAATACATAAGTTGTTACCCCTTTACCGCTGAGCGGCAATTTCATCAGATATGTCCCCTTGTCATATCCTCTTTCTCTGACAACTTTTAAGTAGTCACCATCTCTTTCCAGAATCGCACAGTTTCTGTACCCGAGTACATCCTTCGTAAAATCCATAGCAAGGGAATACAACTCATCTCTGCTTGATGCGACTTTCATCTCCCTCGAAACTTTTACAACAGCACTCCTTTTTTCATCGAATGCCACATTGCTGGTAACTTCTATAAGACATCCGAATACCGTTCTTTTTCCGTTGCGAGTAGATATTGTTCCCCTATATTCCACCCATATCTTCTTATTTTTTCTCCCGAATATGAACCTGGTGGGGGTTCCATCCAGTATTTCCTTTCTCACCTTATCTTCATCACCGTGTATTAATCTCCAGAATTTTTCTTCAGAAATCTCCTTATCCGAAAAACCGGTAAGCCGGTTCATGTATTCATTTAACAGCAAAACGTTGCTACCATCAACTGCAAAAAGGCCTACGGGAATTTTTCTCGCAAATTCATTGATTGCATCTGACATCTAAATCCTGCACCAACTGATATTGAGGGGCTATCCAATACGTATCTTTAGTAGAGGTATTACAATATAGATATTATGACAATATATGTCAGTCCGGTTATTTATAATTTTATAAATTTTTTAATTTTTCAGCTTTAGTATTCTCATCCCTTTATATTCAAGTCTTGCCGACCTTTTCACCATGCATTTCATTTGCAGGGATGTGATAGAAAAATACCTTTCCACCTCTCTGCCAAGTTCCCCCTCCTCGATGAAGTTGTATATCTTATCTTCCATTTCTCCAAATGTATTCTCATCCATCAGCGCTATAGAGAAAACATCCTGAAGCATATCCACGGATGATATTACCTTTATATGGAACGATGAATAAAAGGCATGATGCTCCTTCTTCGCCTTGCCCTCATTCATTCCCCATCTCGTCTCTACCAGTTTTACCTTCTCAAAAAATTTTAAAGCATTCTTTCCGTCCTCCCCATATTCCTCCTCTATTTCCTCCATGCGTTTCCAATCATTGCATACTTCTTCAAAAACCTCTCTTTTTATGTCTGAATCAAAAGCCCTCATAAGCCATACCAAATCTGTGATGTCGTTAATCAGCTTCGCCTGTGTCATAATTGTTTATCTACACAGCATTTAAATTTCTATGGGTCTGGGCTATTGTTACACCTACAATTATTGCCGATGCCGCTATAACGGCGAGCCACGTGATTTTCTCACCCAGCATTATGTAGGAAAATGCAGTTGCAAAGACTGGTATGAAATAGACGAAGAAGGAAAGGTGAGACACCTCCGTTTTTTCCATGGCGGCATACCATAGAGTGTAAGGCAGAAATGTCGATACGACTGCCAGGAATAATATCACGCTCCATGTTTCTGCTGGAAATCGGAGAGAGATGCTTTCGGAAAAAGGGGTAATTGCAATAAGAAAGGCGGTTCCGAACAGCGAGGAGATCATAAGTATCTGCACGGGCTTGTATCCCCTGTTTAAACATGTCTTTGCGATTATACCCCCTGTGGCATATGAGATGGCGGACAGCAACACAAGCATATTCCCCAGCGAGGAACCCAGACTGGAGAAATGTACGTCAAGGGCAATGTATGTGCCAACAGATGCTACGACAATACCCGCTACCTTATAAGTCGTCATTTTTTCCCGGAGAAAATATGCAGCCAGCAGAACCGTGAATGCAGGGCCCGTGGACTGCAAAATGCTGCTCATATAAGCGGTGGTGCGCATCATCCCGTAATTCTGAAGTATCGTGGGAAGCGTGACGCCCACCAGCCCGAGGGAGATGAAAAGATGGATGTCGCCTCTGATTGTAAATACCTTCTTGCCGTAGATGAAAAGAGAAAGCAGTAGAAAGAGGGGAACTGCGATGACATATCTTAAAGTTCCAAAAAGAATCGGGGGAACATTCTCCAATCCTATTTTTATAACAGGAAACGAAGCCCCCCACATGAGGGATGCGGTTACCGCAAGCAACATTATCTCTGCCCTTTTCACCACGTTGTAATGCAGATGCTTATTTTAACTTTGATTGTTTCCGGGCAACCAAAAATTATTATATATTCAAGACGGATTTGGGGTTTTATGGGAAAAGGTGACGGTTTTGGAAAGGTGATATTGTTCAATGAACATTTTGTCGTGTACGACGTTCCTGCAATTGCTTCTGCAATAGAAAAAAGGACGGTTGCAGAGGTAAAACGCATTCCCGAGGGTCTGATTCTGCATGATGAGCGGGATGCCACTCCCGGCTACAAGAAGGAGAAGAAGGAACATCAGAAGGACTCGTTAAATTTCATAATCGATGCAATGGGGATAGAACATGGATTGGAAATATGGCTGGGGGGCGATTTGAGGGCGGCAAGCGGCGTCGGCGCCAGTGCTGCCAGTTGTGCTGCCATCGCCAGGGCGATATCGGATGAATTCGGACTTGGTTACAATGACGATGAGATAAACAATGTTGCCTATGAGGGAGAAAAGGGCTATCACGGCACTCCTTCGGGCATTGATAATACTGCCGCCACCTTCGGCGGGCTGGTATGGTTCCAGTCGGGAAAGATGGAGCGACTTAAGTTGCCGGAGGCTGTCGAAATCGTCATGGGAAACACGGGTATAGTTGCAAATACGAAAAAGGCGGTTGAAGGGGTGAGGGAAAGAAGAGAGAGGCACAGGGAGAAATATGACCAAATATTCGAGAATGCCACGGACCTTGTTCACAGTGCAAGGGATGCTCTTGTGAATGGTAAATGGAAGGAGATGGGACATTACATGAATGAAAACCATGAGATGCTGCAAAAGATAGGAGTTTCATCGAAAGAGCTTGATTTTCTTGTCGAATTGGCAAGGGAAAACGGGGCGTACGGGGCCAAAATGACGGGAGGGGGACTTGGAGGATATATGGTGGCACTGACCCCCGGCACGGAACTACAGGAGAAAGTGGCAAAGGCAATGGAAAATGAAGGGTTCTATGCATTGCGGACGAGAATAGGAATATAGACTGTTGGGAAATGAATAGAGGTATTCGTACGTCGTACCGGCGTTGGCAAATACTTTTAAATTTATTTCATATATTCAGGTGATGGACTTCAGAGAGTTTGTAGCATTTTTGCATGAGAAGGGAATGATGGTAGAGATAAAAAAAGAGGTTTCCACCGAGTATGAAATTGCCATGTTCATGAAAAAGCTGGATGGTAGACCATTGCTGTTCAGCAATGTTAAAGGCCACAAAATGCCCGTCGTGGCAAACATATGCTCGACCAGAGAGCTTGTCGCCCTTTCCCTTGGGATAAGGCAGGACGAGATAATAAAGACGATTGCCGGTGCCATCGGAAACCCGGAGGAGCCGGGGGCGGAGGGGCGGGGATTTGATAGTAGAGATGGCAGGACGGGTGATGGTGGCTACATTCAGCTGAAAAATCTGGACGATTTGCCAATCTTGACATACTATAAAATCGACGGCGGGCCATATATTGCTTCTGCCATTGTTGTTGCCAATGACGCCGAATATGGACTCAATGCATCATACCATAGAATGATGAAGATAGATGCCGACAGGGTGGTGATGCGCATTCTCCAGAGAAATTTTGATACCTACATTGAGCGCGGGCTTAAGGAGTTTGCAATATGTATAGGAAATCAAATGTCAGTCCTCATATCGGCTGGCATATCGGCTGGCATAAATGTGAATGAACTGGCAATAGCAAATGCAATGGAACATACATCCCTTGTTGAACTGGACGGGCATATCGTTCCGAAGGCAGAAATTGTCATGATTGCCGAGATGACGGGGGAATTTTACGACGAGGGACCGTTCCTTGATTTGACGGAAACGCCTGATATTGTGAGAAAGCAGCGTGTGGCAAAAATCAAAAAAATCTATGCGAGAGAGAATGCATACTTCCATGCACTGCTGCCGGGCGGGCTCGAGCACAAAACTCTGATGGGCATGCCCCGCGAACCGACGATGTACAACGAGGTGGCGAAGGTTTGCAATGTGAAGGATGTTTACATCATGCCAGGCGGCTGCTCGTGGCTGCACGGGGCGGTGAGTATAAAGAAGAAAAACGAGGACGACGGAAGGAAAGCGATTGAGGCTGCATTCAGAGGGCACAATTCAATGAAGCACGTTTTTGTTGTTGACGACGACGTGGATATCCACGACTCGAGCCAGATAGAATGGGCGATGGCAACGCGCTTCCAGGGGGACAGAGACATGGTCATAAAGAAGGAAAAGGGTTCTTCCCTTGACCCATCATCCGACCTGGAAACAAGAATGACAACGAAAATCGGCTTCGACCTCACCATACCGTGGGGCAGGGACAAAAAAGACTTTCGGAAACCACCGTTGTCAATGGATGTAGATGTCGATGATTATATCTAGACATTTCTATGTGAAGTCACACGGCGTGACCGACCCGGATTTAATCAATCTGAAGGATATGCCCGGCTCATCCGGAAGGCTCGATGTGGTGGCACGATGCATAAATTCGGCATTCTGGCTTTCCGGCGGTATAAGGAGAAATGTTGTTTTTCATACGGTGCTTCACGGCGGCCAATCTCCCGTATATATAAGACTTGAAGGGGCAAGGCTTAGAAAAGTTTCGCCAGATGAGAGAAGTATCTCACTTTTTCTTAAAAAAGCCCTTGAAAGGATGGATGAAAGGATGGAGACATCACCGGGCATCTTTGCATGCCGCAAGTCATTCAAGGAAGTAGTCGGGGAAAATGCAAACAATGATTTTTATCTGCTTGACGAGGAAGGTATGCCTATTAGTGAGGTAGAGTTCGGGGAGAAACCCTTCTTCTTCCTGGGTGACAATAACGATTTGACTCACGAGGAGAATGAATTTTTGATGAAACAGGGGGCAAAGACGGTTTCTTTGGGTGGCAAATCTTATCTCAGTAGCCACTGCATAGCCACGGTAAACTGGTGGCTTGACAGGAAGAAGGGGCAATAAACTTTAAGTAGCCATTATTTTTATACTAGAGGCAAAAGTATGATGACCGTGTATGCTCCACGGAAAGGGGCATGGCATATCATTCCGTCTGAGCAAAGTTTGTACGGGAGATAACATGGAAGAAAAATCGGGACATGGAGTTCAGGAAAGTGATGAAACATTCAGTGTCTGCATTCTGGATAAGGAATGGTACTGCGTTTTTGCAAATGATGTGGCGGAGAGTTTTGCGCATATACCTAGGAAAAAATTGCTGGGCGGCAAGCTCACCGAATTGTTTCCCGGTGTTGAGAAAACTGAATTTTTCAGAATATTCAAGCAGGTGATGGAAACAGGAAAGCCTGCAGTTGTTGCCGACGAATACATCTTTGAGGATGGGCGAAGGAGATGGTACAAGATACATGTATACTCTTCTCCGGAAGGAATTCTTTGCATTTCTACCGACATCACCGAACGAAAGCAGATAGAAAAAGAGTTTCGTATAAACGAAGAATTATTCAGAGATATCATTAAAAGACTTTTTGGCGGAGTGTTTTCCATGGATATGAAGGGGGTATTTAAATATGTCTCGCCCCAAGTGAAGCAAATTGCAGGATATGAACCCGATGAGGTACTCGGAACATCGTTTAAACAATATATACAGAAGCGACATATTCCAAAATTAGTAAAATCGTTTCTTATGCTGAGAGGAGGGCATGAAATTAGAAATCTCCGGTACAATATTTCGAAGAAAGATGGTTCGATTGGAGTTGTTGAGATTAATGCATTTCCTGATATAAAAGGCGGGAATGTAACCGGCGTTTACGGAACAATAATTGACATCACCGGACAGAAAAAAATAGAACAACAACTTATGGAAAGCAGGGAAACATCCCGGATGCTGCTGAATGCGACCCATGACTTGGTTCTTCTGCTGGAATGGGATGGAACCATTTTGGATTTGAATGATGCAATGGCAGAATCGCTCGGGGTGGATAAAGATGAAGTTTTAGGAAAAAATTTGAGGGAATATCTGCCCCCGGAAGCTTTTGAAAGAAGGTATAGTCATGCTATGAAGATGAAAAAAAAAGGGAAGGCTGAGAGATTTACCGATGAACATAAGGGAAGATATTTTGATAACATATTTTATCCGACTTTTGACAAAAATGGAGAGGTAGGAAAGGTTGCTGTATTCTCAAGAGATATAACCGAGGAGAAGAAGGCTAATGATTTACTGGAGGAGAGCGAGGAGAAATTCCGCACCGTGGTGGAAAATGCAGGTGAGGGAATCGGCATTGTTGATAAAAAAGAGAAATTCATCTTTGCAAATCCTTCAGCGGATAGAATTTTTGGCTTGGAGGTCGGCAAGTTGGCTGGAAGAAGTTTGTTGAATTTTCTTTCACCGGAACAAAAGAGAGAGGTCCTCCAACAGACTGAGAAACGCAGGAAGGGGGAGAAGGGCACATATTGGCTTGAGATTATTTGTCCAGATGGCAGTAAGCGAGTCATATCAGCCACTGTCTCTCCCCGCTTTGATTCGGATGGTCGATATATAGGTGCATTCGGCGTTTTCAGAGATATAACGGAACGGAAGAAGATAGAAAATGAAATCCGCCGTCTCAGCCAGTTTCGGGAAGGCATAATCAACAACGCCAATGCATGGCTGGATGTGCTGGATGAAAAAGAAAATGTAGTTATATGGAACAGGGCGGCGGAGAAGATAAGCGGATATTCGGCAGAGGAGGTGGTGGGAAATTACAAGATATGGGAATGGCTTTATCCCGATGAAAACTACCGCAAGAAGATTACCGAAAAAGCTGCGGCAATCATCATGAAAGGAGAGACAGTGGAGGATTTCGAAACGACAATAAGATGCAAGAACGGTCAAATAAAAATCATATCATGGAATTCCCGCAATCTTATGGATGAAAAAGGAACACCCATCGGTTCCCTTGCCCTTGGCCGTGATATCACAGAGCGTAAGAAGGCTGAAAAAGAATTGAAGATGTTCAAAACCATAGCAGACAATGCAAATTACGGTGTAGCTATGGCAGACATTGGCGGAATATACCGATATGTCAATGAATACTTTGCAAAGGTTCATGGATATAAGGTTGATGATGTCATAGACAAAGGGATATCGATTTTTTATAACGAGGAGCAACTGGAGAAAGCGAAAAAATTAAGAAATAGATTAATAAAAGAGGAGACTATCGATATAACTGAGTTATGGCATACACGCAGGGACGGTTCCATATTCCCCATGATAATGAGCGGGGTTGTGATTAGAGATGAGGATGGTAAGCCGTCATATGTGGCTGTCACCGCCCTTGATATCTCGGGTTACAAACAGATGGAGCAGGAACTTTCCCACAAGGATAAAATGGCATCGCTGGGCAGAATCGCATCCGTGGTATCCCATGAACTGAATACCCCGTTAGCCAATATCGGTATTACTGCAGAATATATTGCATCCGAAATTCCCGGGCAATATGAAAAAGAACTAGAAGTAATCACGTCAGAAGTGAATAATGCAGCAAACATCATCAAAAGAATCCTCGACTTTTCCCGGATGGACGATCTGGAGTTCAAAGAATTGGACATCGACAAAATAATTGGACGGGCGGCAGAGGCTGCAAGGGCCAAACATCGAATGAGTGATATTGAAATTAAAACCAGTTTTTCCGGCTGCCGTGTTCTGGGCGATGAATATCGATTATTTGAGACTTTGGTGAATATTCTCGATAATGCTGTTCTGGCACGTGATATCCGTAAAAAATCGCATCATATTGCGGTCAGTTCCATGGTATCTGGCAGCAGCGTTGTGATAACAGTTGAAGATAATGGTGTAGGTATGGACACCCGTACGGCAGAGGAATCGTGCAGGCCGTTTTTTACAACGAGAGCCAAAGGAGAGGGGGCAGGACTGGGTTTATTCATTGCCAAGTGGATTATCGAGAAGCAAGGTGGCAGCCTTTCCATTGAAAGCGAGAAGAATGTGGGAACCAAGGTAACGGTAACCATTCCGTGCAAGGGTGTGTGATATGCAGGTATTGTTAATTGATGATAATGTTGTCTTTCTCCAGCAGTTAAAAAAATATCTGATTACCAAAAATATTTCGGTTGACACTGCGGACGGGGGAAACAGTGCATTGGACATGATGGAAAAAAACCATTATGACATAGTGGTTCTTGACTTGAAAATGCCCGATTTGCCAGGTGTGGATGTACTGAGATGGGCGCGCCAGCACAACGTAAAATCAAAGTTCATCATACTCACAGGATACGGCGACGTCGAGACTGCCGTCAAGACCATGAAACTGGGAGCCTCCGAGTATATTCAGAAGCCTTTCAAAGCGGAGGAACTCTTTAATCTCCTAACGGAAGTTAATAAAAGAAAGCCGTTACTGCCAGATGCGTTCTCAAGTGATGACCCGAAAGAGTGGTTAAAACGGATTTGCATGAACAGATATGTTTTCCTCGTTACGGAAACAAACCCGAAAAAGTTTGAGAAAGATTACGGAATTATTAAAACAGAACATATATGGCTGAATGAAAACTCGCGGGAGGATGTCAATGGCAAAACAAAATTTACGATACTCGAAAATCTGATAGGGCGGTTTACCGATAAATACCAAAATGCAACGGTAGTTCATAAAGGCATATCTCGCCTGCTCGATATCTATGGCAATGATGCACTCCAGGATTATATATCCCGTATTTGTACAATGGCAAAAGAAAAGGAATTTCAGCTGGTGATGATTCATAAGTCTCCAGATGAGAAGAAAATACTTCAGACCATGCAGGGAATGCCGTTTTTCCTGAATGTTGAAGAAATAGCAAAGATACTCGGCAGCGTTGTCCGTTGCGGCATCATCCAGTTGTTGAACACCAACAAAACCCTACGTTATTCTGATTTGATGAAGGAAATGGATATTGGACTTTCTTCAGACCTTGCGTTTCATCTGAAAAAATTGCAGGATTGGAATGTCATTTCCAAAGATAATGAAAAATATATACTCACCCCTCATGGCCACTACTTTGCCGATGTATTGGGTATGTTGCTCACCGGCAGCTACAGGGACCCGTCAAGCAATGTTATATACTGCCAATTGTAAATACCTTTTTGGCCGTAGTATATAGGTAACGGCAGGAATGTACACCGAATATACGGAAAACAGACATAACCTTTTTTCCTCTCTTTTTTCTTTACCAAACATTTTATAACTTATATTTCATTAATTCATGCAATGGAGCTTTTTGTAATACTCGTAGAGCCGAAATATCCAGGGAATGTAGGCGCAACAGCAAGAGTAATGATGAATTTTGGATTCAGCGACCTTATCATAGTTTCCCAGTCTCTCTCCATCGACGATGATGACTGCAGAAAGATGGCTGTTCATGCTCAGGACGTTCTTGATAATGCCCTAGTTCTCGGCAATTTTAGGGAAGCACTGAAACATGTGGATTATATGGTTGGTACCTCATCTATAGAAAGCAAGAATTATAAGAGACATCTCAGAAATGCCCTGCCACTGGGGGAATTTTCACCGGAAATCTACAAAATGGACGGTACTGTGGGCATAGCCTTCGGGAGAGAGGACTACGGGTTGCTGAATGAGGAACTTAAGGATTGCGATGTTATGTTGAAGATACCCACATCTGATGAGTACCCCAGCTTGAATTTGTCACATGCCGTAGGTGTGGTTTTGTACGAACTGTTTTCACACAAAAAAGAATTCAGGAAGCCTCGTATTGCAGACAGAGTGGAAAAGGAAAAATTATATGAATTCTTCGACAGACTGCTCGATAGTATAAATTATCCCGAATACAAGAAAGATAGTACAAAAATAATGTTCCGCCGCATAATGGGGAGGGCAATGCTTTCTAAATGGGAATACCATACGCTTATGGGCGTTATCAAAAAATCTATGACTAAATAGTTTCTATTGAAAACAGCACATTCATTCCTTTAAGGGCAGTGTGTATCCTATTTGCAAGCATGAATAACACTTCAACATCCGGATCTTTGTCCCAATCATATGTAAAGTCGTAATTTCCTTTCGTGGCATTTAACCCAATCTGCATGAGGCGCTCTCTCACCTCTGATGGGGATGCACCCTCACTGTTAAATGTTACAGAGAGAAATGTCTTCATTTTATCTATTAATAAATACCATGACCATATAAAAACATTACATCTTCCTGCCGAAATAAAAATAAGGTTTTTGGCCTAACCAATGATAGCTGAGTCCGTAATATGGCAAAAATAAAAACGCCCGGGTCGGGATCCGGGATGGCAGCTATAGCATCAAAGTCATATCAAAGGATGCACATGACGGGGACAGCGACTGGTCAGACTCGCTACCAGTCAGTATGCCTAAGGCCTACCGATCCTTCTGGGCAACGTTGCTGGAAACATTCTGGATGTTGTTCGAGCACCTGCTCTGCGGAATACAGTAAGAAAGGAGACTGACAGAAACAGGAGATGGAAAGCGTATCTGACCCAAAGAGAATGAGGAAAGAGTAGGAGCTCGTGCCTCCAGGTACATTGCTGCTTCTTTGGCATTCTCTTTCCTCTCTTTTCCCTTTTCATATAATATAAAAAATAAAAAAGGAATCGTTGGTGGCCAAATGAGTGAGGAATTAAAAGCAATAGATATAATTCAAGATGCAATAGTCGTCTATAGAGAGGGACTAAAGGAGCTATTTGATGCAATATACATTACAGATGAATCCGTGATTACTGGTCGCATAATAAAAACTAATGATTGCAAAGTGTTTGTGGAAGGAGGAGGTATTCCAAACAGTAGATGACCAGCAAAATTTTTAGAAAATTTTGAATAATTCCCACGGTTTAGGAAACCGTAGGGATGGGACATGAAAGCAAAATTAGTCAATCGATTTACCAAATCGATTGTTGTAAAAAAACGGAAGGATGAGATAGGTCCAAAACCGATAACTGCCACATTAGTAACTGCAGCTCTGTCTCTTTCATTCGTCAACGAGGCATGCAAATCCACAGGCGAAGTGAGTAAAAGCCAGGTAATTTACAGAAAACTAGAAGGAAAATCCAGAGAGATAATACAAAAATACTTTCGAGAAAATACAATTCGTTTTCTGGGATTAGTTAAAATTTGCGGTAGAAATCGTCATTTTCTGATCTCCTTCGATACTACTAAAGAGGCGTTTTACGGTGATATTTCTAAGGCAAAGGATAAAATGTATCTTCATTCGGGGAGTGCAGCAAAAGGCTCGGAGTACTATTATGAGTATCTTACGAAATTAGGCTGGGAATGCTGCGTGGTCTGTAGCGTAGCGTAAGACCCG
>CAZSHJ010000024.1:0-21522 GCA_964606745.1 uncultured Thermoplasmatales archaeon
GTGCCTCGCATCCGACACCCTGTTTTCATGCCTCGAATTTATTGACAGAACCAAATTTTTCGGGGGCACAAAAATCATTTCACGGTTTTTCCTTCTTCCCCGCTAAGGTCCCCTACTTTTTCCCAAACTCTTCCAAAGACATTTCTTTCCTTGCAGAAATTATAATATTATATTTACATACATATGAGTAATAGCATATAGTGCCACCAAGAACCGGCAACAAAATTCATATGAAAAGTGAAATGAAATATCATTGCCAGAAAAACCGAGGCAATGGCAAGACCTGCACATACATGACGATAGAATATCTCATACTTTGTGTATACTCGTCTCTGCCCATTGTCTTGCGGAGAAATTAGCCCATATAATGGTCCGGTCCCCATGGCTCAGGCTTGAGACCTTTTCTTTCCCTTATCTTCGTTGTAACTCCCTCCTGCAGGAACTCCGGAAGCATTTCAAAGCCCATATTTTCCGTATTCCATAACACCCTTCCGCCCGTTGCCGAGCGGATAGCTGATGCAAATCCAAACATTTCTGCCACCGGTGCTTTTCCGTTGATTATACTCATATCGCCTTCACTCTTGATGTCTGTTATAGTTGACCTGCGCTGCTGCATCTCTCTGCTGACTTCTCCCATCAAATCATGTGGCACCGAAATGTATGCCTTTTGCATCGGCTCGAGAAGTTTGGGTTTTGCAAGCGTCATTGCCCCGTATATTGCATTCCTCATGGCAGGGATAATCTGTGCCGGGCCACGATGAATTGCATCCTCGTGAAGTTTTGCATCCACAAGGCGAACTTTTATTCCCATTACGGGTTCACTGGCTTTCGGACCGCTGTTGACAACTTCCTCAAATGCCTGCTTGATCAACTCCTTTGTCTCAAATAGATGCTGTATGCCTTTGGTAACATCTGTTATCAAATTTGTCCCTTCTATCATGAACACTCCTTTGGCTTCCACCCTATCCATACCCAGATTCTGGAGAGTTTTTAACGCTTCCTTTCCGTGTTTCTTAACATTTGCAGGTATTTCCCCATCCCGGATAGCCTTCACTATTTTCTCATCCAAGGGCTCCACTTCGACATAGAGATAATTGTGCTTGTTCGGGGATTTCCCCTCGAACTTTGATGATTTTCTATCAACGGTTTCCCTGTATATGACCGTCGGCTCGGAAGTTAGTATATCTACCCCCTGCTCGTTTTTTATCCTGTATTCAGTGATTTCTAGATGCAATTCCCCCATGCCACTCATTAGGTACTCGCCCGATTCCTGGTTTATAGACACCACTATCGACGGATCTGCTTTTGATATATTCCTCAGGGCCTTGACAAGTTTTGGCAAATCTGAAGGTCTTTTTGCCTCAACCCTTACAGTAACAACCGGCTCTGACATATACTTTATTCCTTCAAATGATTCCATATCCGGTATTGTAGTAACTGTTGAACCGGCAACTGCATCCCTCAAACCTGTTATAGCAGCTATATTTCCCGCTTCAACTTCCTTTACATTGATACGGTCACTCCCGACCATAATTGCAACCTGCTGCGTCCTGTATTTCTTTGGCATGCCAGAGATATACACCTCCTGCCCCTCCATTATTTCCCCGCCGTATACCCGCCCGAAGGCAACCTCTCCGGCATGCGGGTCAATAATAATCTTTGTTATCATCAATGCAAGAGACCCTTTTGACTTACATTCCAGCATTGTCTTTCCTACCTCCGAGTCCGGTTCCCCTTTCCATATAACGGGAATACGATACTTCTGTGCAATCTTTGGGTCTGGCAGATGGTCTATAACCATATCCAGCGAAATTTTATACATCGGTAATTTTTTGGCAAGTGTCTTTTCATCATTATTCTTACAATACTCGTATATATCCTTGAAAGTAAGGCCGGTTTTGTCCATGTACGGCTTGGAAATTGCCCAGTTATGAAGAGAGCTACCAAAAATAACGCTCCCGTCCTCCACCTTCACCTTCCAGTCATCCTTAAACTCATCCGGAACCATCTTGCTTATGAGCTGGTTAACCTCGGCAATAACCTTTACGAATCTTCCCTGCATCTCCTCAGCATTCAGCTTCAATTCGTTGATTAATCGGTCAACTTTGTTTATGAGCAACACCGGCTTTACCTTCTCCCTCAAAGCCTGCCTCAACACCGTCTCTGTCTGGGGCATTACTCCTTCGACAGCACAGACAACCACTATGCCACCGTCCACCGCACGCATTGCCCTTGTCACATCACCTCCGAAATCGACATGCCCAGGTGTATCAATTAGGTTAATCAGATATTCCTTGCCCTCGTACTCGTGAACCATTGAAGCCGCTGCTGCATTTATGGTAATGCCTCTTGCCTGTTCCTGCTCATCGTAGTCCAGGGCGAGTTGCTCTCCTGCAAGCTCCTCGGAAATCATTCCCGCACCTGCAAGCAGATTGTCAGAAAAGGTTGTCTTCCCGTGGTCTATATGGGCAACAACACCGATATTCCTTATTCTGTCGAGCTGCCTTCTCAGCGTCTCTGCTTTTTTCACGTTCTCTTCTTTTCGTCCCATTTAATCACCTTGCGCTCTTTGAAATTCGTTCCATCTCTCCCTTCTTGTTCACTGCAAACGAGGACGGATCATCCTTATATGCCTTTATTATTTCATCGGCAAGACATGCCTCTATGCTCTTCTTGTTGCCTGTGGTGCTTGACGTGGCGCCCCTGCATATGTTCCGCAGTGCTATATCAAGCCGGCGCAGCGGCGCGCTGTCCACCGCCTGCGGGATATATATCCCCGACAGGAATAAACGGGTTGTTTCCTCCCTGGGAGCAGCATTCTCTATTGCCTTTACAAAAATCTGAATCGGATTTTCCTTCGTCTTTTTATGGATGATATCGAACGATGCCTCGACAACACCGTATGCCTTCGTCTTCTTTCCGGTATATCTCTCGGTCCTCATCATATTGTTTATCAGCCGCTCGATTATGGAAAGATTTGCCTTCTTGAATCGACGGTTCGCATGTCGCGCATGCTGATGAAGTTTCCTCGTATCCAGATTCATATATCTTGCCAGACCCTTGTCCTCTATCACGACAGTGGACATATCATACTTTCCGAACAATGGAGGTATATTTTCCTGGGTTGTATTTTCCTTCTCCATGATATCATCTCACCGGTTTTTCCACTTTACCCCTGACCATTTCCTGCAGGGAAACATTATTCACTTTTGTAACCTTATATCTCACTCCAGGGATATCACCGTATGATTTTCCCATCGCCCCGCCAATTCCCTCGACTACAACTTCATCATGCTCGTCTATATGGGTTATAGCCCTGTCGCCTGGAGCGAATGCGGTAATCATCTTACCGTTTTTTATCAACTGCACCCTGATGCACTTTCTTATTGCAGAGTTGGGCTGCTTCGCCTCGATACCCACTTTCTCTATAACAATGCCCCTGCCCTGGGGAGCGCCCTCCAGTGGGTCTGTCTTTCTTCTTAAATCTAGCAGTCTTCTCTTGTAGTGCATATCATGCCACCGAGATTCCTGTCTATCCGTTTTCAGCTTCCTTGCCGCATTGAGTCCTCTGCCCATTTTCTCACCGATTTGATGGCTAATATGCTTCTGGTATATAATCGTAACGGAGAGAGATTAACTAAGAAGGATGGAACAATCGCGATACATGCCAAGGTGAAAAGGATAAATATTCTACCGTTCTTTACACAATAGTATGCATCTGAGGCTATGAAATGGAAAAATTTTCCCTGATGGACGGAAGCATAAGTGCCGTTATGCATTACGCTTCTTCTGATAAGTTCATTATATGCTGCCACGGACTGTATTCCAGCAAAGATAGCACGAAATATACTGAGCTGGCAGACCTTGCACAAAAAGAAGGTATTTCGGTAATACGGTTTGATTTCAGAGGATGCGGTGAAAGTGCTGGTAGCATGCACGACTCCATTCTCAGCAGTAGAATAACCGACCTTCAGGAAGTTATCAGGTATACAAGGAAACAATTCAGCAGTTCAAGTATTGCCCTATTCGGTTCATCCTTCGGAGGCCTGGTTTCGATAATCACCTCCTCGATTGATAAGAAAATAGCCTCGCTGGCAGTTCTCTCCACGCCGTATGAGATAAAAGATGATCTGGGAATGGGAATGAAATTTATGGAAGATTTAAAAAAATATAATATTCTGGACACAGTGGGGCAAACACCGCCCATACTGATTATCCACGGAAGAAAAGATGAACTTGTTCCGATAGGACATGCAGAAAAGCTTTACGCCAACGCATGCCATGACAAAAAAATTCTATTTTTTGATGCAGACCATTCGTTTTCCACATCCAGAAAGGAATCTCTGGCAGCATCCCTCGAATGGATAAAAAAACACTTCTAAAATCGTTTATTCTTGATGTCTCTTACTGTCCTATACTCATACATCAGTACTGTATAATCGAATAACGTCTTCAAGGAGGATATAAATAAACCTGCCACCAAACCAAAGAATGTGCCTCCAGATACCCATCCTATAACCGCACCCAAAAAGGCAGGAATTACCCATACCGGCACCATCATTTTCCAGTGCGGATGAAGGTCTATTTTCAGGGTATTCCACTTTATATCAGCAGTCCATACATTTGTTTTTTTCAGCATTTTTTTCACATACGATAACTAACGTCCACTAATGAACCATGTTAATAAATCTTTTTCGTTTTATTTCTGGATACAATCACATACAGAGAGAATCCCTTATTTATACAACGAAACTGATAGAATACATGATAAAACAAGCAAGGGCGGGATGGGATTTGAACCCACGTATGCGGATCTGCAGTCCGCCACCTGGCCTCTAGGTTACCCGCCCATAACGGCCATATAACCTTGGTTAGCTCGAGGTTAACTGGCTTTCAGGCGTACATATCACTGGTATTTTTATAGTTTGGGCTTTCCTTGAGCGTGGAGATGATATTGTTGAATGTTTCTTCAGTTAGTTCTCCAGCTATCAGTTTATCCACCAATTTCAGCCTTCTATCCGATAAATCAACAGCCTTCGTGCCCTCTGAAACAGCTCTTGGATGGTTATCGAAGATTTTTTTGATGTCCATGTGCATCTGCTGCTGTGTGGGTCTGTCGTAGATCATAGTCGTCGCGAAATTCTTGTGTCTCGCATGGTTCTGAACAGTAGCAGGATTTACCCGGGAATTGAGCAGATGTGTTATACAACTCGCTCTGAACATATGAGGATAAACTCTTTTTGTTATTCCTGCCTTTGCTGCACAGTTTTTAACATAGTACCGAACAAATTTTTCACCTATTCTCCTGCCGTATTTATTGAGAAACAAAGCTTTTTCATCATCTTTTTCTGGATTTCTTTCTCCTTCAACATAGTTTCTTATTGCCTCCAATGCTCTGTCACTTATTGTAACTATTCCATCACCGGTCTTTGCATCCTTTATATAAAGTTCATTTGCTTCATAATGCACATCTGCGAGATTTAGGTTAATCACTTCCCCTTTGCGTAGTGCACAGTCGTATGTGGTCAATATCATGGCGTAGGTACGTTTGCTGTTATTCTTAGCAACCCCGAGTATCTCGTTCACCTGCTCTGGGGTCAGCACATCTTTGTTTTTGGTTTTTGGGCGGGGCAGCGTAAGATGCAAGTCTGGCCGTTGCAGCATAACCCTACAGAACAAGTTAATTCCCGAAAATCTTACTCGGTTTCCTCGCACCTGATATTTTTGTGTCAACCTCAATTTTATTCCATCGAGATCTTTCTGTTGAAGTTCGTCTAGATCTTTGTTTTGAAGGTTGTCTTTTATGGTTTTTGTATAGTGGCTGATGGTCTTGGGTTTGTAGCCTTCACGTATCATGTAGTTCCTGTATTCTTGTATCGCCTGCTCAAAGTTCATGGTGTACCTCAGTCATCACTGTACTTTTCCCTTGCGGACTTGGTGACTTGTCTACAGACATTATTTCGTCACCTAGACTGCCAACCTCTTCATATTGGGAGCCCATCTCAGTATTGCTTTCCTGCTTTAAAGCATTGCTATGGCCTTTCATGATGGCCCACCTATTGAGCCTTTTCTTGAACGGCAGCCCTTGGGTGCATCTGTGGTCGTTATATCTCTCAAATTCCTTTATTGATTCCTGTTTGATAGCCCGTGCAATTCCCTCCAGTTGATCCCGTAGCAGGATGACTGCTTCGTTACTGACATCATAGGGGCAATCCTGCTTGAGGATTTCTCTTAAGGGCTTCAGTGGTATCAATTCAGCCTCCGTATGGCAGGGCTGATAGCGTTTTTCTCCCTGCTGTATGCAATCATCCTAGCCCGTCTGTAAAAGTGCTTAAAAGCCCTGCTTTCAAGCATCGTTATCACCATCCTGGATATCTGCTTCATGCTTTTTCGCATATTGCATGAGGATATGGCCGACTACTTGGCTCCTGCTTTCAAATTTTCCGGCTTTGACTAACTTATCAAAAAATTCCTTGACTTCTACTTTAACAACACCGCCTATGACACAATAACCTTTAGCGAGACTACCTCCCATCTGGATCACCTCCGCACTCTGCATTCGCCGGCCAACCAGATAGCTCATACGATGCAACCAACAGCCCACTGGCTGCGCCGCCTGCGACTTGGTTATAATGGTTATAATAATTAGGATTACAATGCTGGGAATGCCGTGAATGACAGTAATAATCGCTCATTTTGTGTCACCTCCTGATATTTGCGATACAAATGGTTTCATAATATTCATTACATCAATGGGCGTTAGTGGAATATTACTGCCTGTTTCAATTCTCAACTTTTTCTGGCCATTGATGCATTTATTGTATGCCCTAAACCATATAGTGCGCCATGTGTTATTGAAGAACGTGACGGTCATGCTTTGAACACCGGACAGGTTAAAAATGCAAAAGTCGGTATTAAATTCGTAATTAACGACCCTGCAGTTGACGACTGGATTTTCGATGTCAATGCCAATGCCCTGGAATAAGCCATGGAGCCAATTCCAGAACTGCATATACTCAGGGAAACCCAACGGGGCAGAACTGCACTTGAGGAAAATGACGTATGTACCGGTCTTGTATAGATGGATGGTAACTTTGTGCTTGTTTTGCCAGTAACTTATCCCTGATAGCTTATATAGCGCTCCAGGCGCCTTTCATCCTTCCTACCAAGGAATATACGCCCCGCATTGGTATAGAGGTTGTAGTGAATACTTTCAAGCGTTCTGAGGAATGCTTTGCTGCCCAGCAGCCCACCGTCGAGCTCATGCTCCTCAAGCCTTGTGATTGTCTCCTCTTTGGCCTTGCCATACATGGTTATGAAGGCAAGTTGATTGGAGAGATAGAGACGTTCTACGAATGCTTTGATTGCATGCTCCGTCCCTTCTATTGTGGGCTTGTCCATTTGGTTATGAAATGCTTGTAAGATTGCCGATCCTGAAATTGATGACTTTTGTTAAAATTTTTTAATTTTTTTTTTGAAGAATGCCATATCTTTTTAAAGAGTATAGTAAACTAGATGTTAACCCTTTTTATCTGACAATAACATGGAAAGAGGGTATAACTGAGGTATTGCTGGTTGGCTTCCTTTCGAAATATCCAAGGCATCCGTGAAAAGAGCGATGGATAATAAAAGCCTCGAAACGATGTTTGAAGGAATGGGTCTATAGATTATTCACATATTTTTTAATCACATATGGAGAGGTCATAGCTGAGAGTAAGGCTCCGTAATTGAGATCGAACTCCACTTCGTTTCCTACTTTTAAGTCTATCTGCTTTGCATTAACTATGATATGGTCACTGCTCGTCCCGAGGATGTCAATATCCGATCTAGGAGTCAGTCCAGAAACTAGAACATCTTGTAATCCAACTCCCAGTATAGCTCTTCTTATTTGGCCACGATCTTGAAACTCAGGAACATTTCCAAATGCGTCTTGACAAACTTCTCCATAGGGTACAGACGGCTTTATTTTTGACTCAATAACCTCTGTAACCAGTGTAAACGCATCTGTGAATAGCCCTGGGATGGGTTTTCTATAGAGGGTTTCACACCCCAAATAGATAGATTCACCCAGTCGTAAGTTATTGATCCTTCCGCTATCCTCTGTTGATATGAACCAGCTATAATTGGCTGAGTTTCCACCAGAAACAAACTCTAATGTCAGTCCGAACTTCTCTTCAACATCTCTAGCGATTGAAGACAAATATCCCATTTTTTCCTCATCTGGTTTGATCCCTCCAAGACAGGCTAGATTTGTTCCTATACCTGCAAGCTCGATCCTATCCATCCCTATTACCGCTCTAACGGTATCCTCCAGATCTGAAGGCATTATCCCTTCTCTCAGATCGCCCAGCTCCACCATTAATATGATTTTATGTGTGGTATCTTGCTTCACGGCAGACTTCGAGAGTGCCTTGATCACCGAGAGCTCTGAATTAAGGCTGATGTCAGTATATCTTACCACGTCCTCGATCTGGCTAGGGATGGGTGTTCTCAATAGGATGAACTGCGCCTGTATGCCTGCATCACGCATCCTCCGGATATTGGCTATTCTTGAGTCGGCAAGGACACTTATTCCGCTTTTTAGTAGAGCATCAGCGATATTGGGGTCTCCGCAAACTACCTTTGTAACCCCGATAATCCCGACGCCCTTTGAGCCGTATAGTTCCTTCAGCTCTTTCGCGTTGTGTGCAATTTTTGCGATGTTAATATTTACCCTAGGTGTTGTCATACAAGTCACTCTATTCCTCTACCCATCTATTCATCGGGCTGTCCCTCGGACAGTTCTGGAAAGACCTGAAAAATCCTTTTGACAAGCTTTTCACATCCATACTTCAAGGTATCTGTCGTTGGGAGTTGAAACCTCTCTTCATACTCGGTTATGGTCTCTTTGACCTCCTCGTCCGTCATATCTTCATGGTTGAGTGTGATGGCAATTATCTTTGACCTTGAAAAGACCTCTAATAGCTCTATCTCGCTTTCCAGGGTCGGCATTGGCATATAGGGGAAATCTCCGATGTTCTTTCTTTTCGGAGGGTGCTGAACTATGATTGCCCATGGTCTCGCACCCCGTACAATAGCGCATGCACTAAGGTATGCCGGATGGCTCAATGCGCCCTGGCCTTCAACTATGATTATGTCCGGATGTTCCGTATCATATGCCTTCATAACCGCGTTTTCTATCTCCCCTGTCATAAATTCCTCGACAATAGCATCTGTTGCAACGCCATACTTTGCGCCTTGAATTAATCCTGTCTGGCCAGTTGCCACAAATGCAACGTTCAAACCTTCTTTTTTCAATGCTTCCGCAAGTAGTATAGAAGTGGTTCTCTTTCCAACTGCGCTGTCTGTGCCAAGTATGGTCACTATTGGTATATTGACTTTAAGAATGCGCCCGGAGAAGAGATGAAGATTCTTTTTTGCCGGAGGCTTTCTAATGTCGTATATCTTAACGCCATATTCCTCTGCCTTTCGCATAAACTCTTCATCATCGGTAAAGAACTCATGGAGGCCGTTCACTATGTTCATCCCATTTTCCATCGCCTTAAGTAATATCTTCCTCTGCTCCTCCTTAAGAAATGCCTCAAGAGGTGCAACACCGTATATGAAATATTCTGGAAGATCCTCTAACCTTTCGATAGCGTCATCGAGGTCATGGAATATCGGTATCCCGTTTTTTATTCCATCGAGATATTCCCCAGCGTCCATACCCACTTTTGAGCTGTCAATAATACCGACTATCTCATACTTTTCAGAGTGCCTAACAAGTCCATTTGCAGTCTTCCCATCCATCTTCCCGAATTGATTGTCACAATATACTATTGCCTTCGCTTTCATGTTGGCTCCTGTACCCGCACGATGAACGAGGCACGGTCGCTGCTGACATCGAGCAGAGACGGCAGGATGATCGTTCGACCCTCCACCTCCAGTTCCACCAGACCAATGGTTCCCGCCTCCACGTCGTCGCTCACAGCAAGATTGATGTCATCCGTTTCTGTTTCACCCTGCTGCAGAACGAAGGTCTTCTGTGAAGGCGTCACGATAAGCCAGCTGGGGCTATTGGCAACATTTATCTCCACCCATACAGGGAAATACTGGAAGAAAAAGGGCTGATAAGAGACCGCCATATGTACCCTGCCTCCTCCATATCTGGAGACGTTGACCACCTGCTCTTCCATCTGGGCTTGCATCTCTCCCCAGGGTATAGGAGTTACGTGAAAGGAGGAAGTGGGAGTGCTGTTGTTGCTCTCTGCCCTCGTAGATGCATGAACAGGGGTTTGGTCTTCAGCGGATGTGCTCAATAATGCACCAATAACCAGCAGAAGCACCACTGTCACACTTGTTATTTTCATCTTCATTTTTAATGTAATTTAATTCTGTTTCCAATATTTAACCGTTACTGATTCGCTCGGTAAAAATCGAAGGCACATACATATTTGCTGTTGCTAAGGTTAAAGAATCCATTGAAGCCATACAAGGATGCAGATGCTCTTCTCGCATATTTTTGCTTCCAAAAGTGTAAACAAAAATTACTCAAAACCTTATGTATGCAACAATTGGAAAACCGAGCTTTTTAAAAAAATAGAAAGAAGGAGGGTACTCATCCTCCCTCACATGTCTCTCAGTTCAGCAATGCGCTCCGTTCTCTGGTCTTTCACTATTTCTCTGAATATTCCGGCTGCCGCTATTGACTGTTCTTTTGGACTGAGGTTGATGAATGTCTCGTTGCCGGTGATTTCTTTCCAGATGCCGGCGTACAGTTCCACGTATTCGCCTACTTTGCCGTTGTGGTTGCTGTCATTGTTGTGATTATGATCATTTGTTTCAATGCCATCGCCACCATAACCATCGTTTTCTTCCAGCTCGCTGATCAGCTCAGATATTTCTTCCCTGCTCAACTTGGCATAGTTTGTGAAACCATGCCGTTCTTTGATTTCGTCCCTGATTTCGGTGTAATTTCTGTTTTCTTCTTCCGCTTTTCTGTGCATCAATGCTGATATGTACTGCACCTGTGCAGGTGTAGCCAAATCTGCTTCCATTATGGCCACCTCGGCAGATGTCCATATTTGGCTTTGTAGTCCTGCAGGAACATTTCTTCAGCCATTACAGCTTCATTCTCTAATTCCTCTTTCGAGAGTCGGAATGCCTCCGACCGCACTCCATCCATAGGTGCACTCAGCACACCCTCAGGCTTTACGTTTGCCATCACTTGCCCTTTTTTAGGTGGTTATGGAGGCACACATGGAAGCCACCTTAGCCCTTAAAAGGAGTTTACCGTAGGCCCGAAGCCGTTTCCGCTTCTGAGACTAAACGTCCAGAAAGGATACCCGAAGTGGCTAGGTCACATCGAGCACGGCTTCGAGCTTCTCATTATGGGTTTCGATTTGGTCATGTATAACATAGAAAATCGAAAGTGGCGCCCCAAGTGTGCATGGCTAAACCAAGCTGGCTGTGTTCTGCGAGCTCAAGAGTTATCGGAAGATTGAAGGCGGATAGGCATGATAGTTGGCGCTTACCCCCAGAGGGTGCAATCCGGGTTCGGTGTGGATTGCGTAACGTAGGCACCTGTAAGGACGCTCCTGCTCCCGACAGGAAGACCGTAGGTGGAGACGTTATTAGCATGCTACTATTATTATCATGCTGAGATACCCGGTGACCAGCGAGCAGAACCAAAATTGAAAATTTTGTGCCAAGCTGGCAGTTCTATTTCCACGTTTACCTCCCACTTTTGTGTAAAAAAGGGAGGCGGGGACAGGGCATAAAAATAATACTTGAGGGAACAAGATATCAGGCTTATACTCTGTCCCCAAATAGGAATGCTGAAATGATTTTTAAATTTTTACAAGCAACTGGATTTGTCTGCAGCGGATATTCTGCTGCGAGGCAGCACTATCAGTTAGCAGCAGAAAGCTACTGGCGGCTGCTGTCAGTCAGTTCTCCTGCCAGGCTGCTATCCCCCCATAGGAGGCAGTTATTTTTACGATGTTAGAAACTGCTGGTGCATACCATATGTCGACCATATCGAGATAGGATATATGATATGCCTCATATACGCCGGCATCTACATTAACTGTCTCTATCCCATGACAGGTTGCTGATATCGCCGGCAACTCCAGGCTGTAGGAGAAGGGCTGTGAGATGAGGCCCATCAGCGTGGAGGCGCTCCCCTCCAGCGAGACCGATGACAGTGAGGTCGACCATTCCTGTTCCTCGAACAGGGGAAATTCAAGTATCTTCCACGGCTCCGCGAAGGACAGGTCGCCTTTCAGGGTGACGGGCACCGGGATGGGCAGCGGAAACTCCTGGAACCTGACCGTGGTCAGCACTCTAATGGTGACCTCGGCGGCGGTGAAGCCAAATTCCTTGTCCATTTCGACTAAGCCAGTTGCGGATGACCAGAGGATTTTTCCCGTGCAGGCTATCGGCCCAGTGATGACATATTCTCCCGATATTTTTCCCCTAAGTTTCAGGGTGTATGCCTCGCTTTCGACTGAGAACGACAGGCCGCTAACGCTGGCATCGACCTCTCCGGTGACACCGTCGTTTAGCTCAACGTGGATTTCATTGAAGTTGTATGTCCAGCTTTCGTCCATATGCCACGGCTCCACATACACTGCTGCTGTGGCTGTGCCCTGGTTGTCGTTGTCGTCGGTGACCGTCAGGATGACGGTGTGGATGCCCCGTGTCTCAAAGGCATGTGATACAGATTGCCCTTGCATAACAGTGCCGTCATCGAACGCCCATTCGTATGAAATGATATCTCCTTCTGCATCCTGGCTCTGACGGCCGTCAAAGGTAATCGGTTCTCCCACTGCTGCATGATATGGGCCACCGGCATCGGCTGCTGGCGGCCAATCGACGCTTTCTGGGCTGTAGTCAACCCAGCAGATGCCGACCGTGTCGATGTTGAGACTTCCATATTCGATGTTGAAGAATCCATGGTTGCCCCAGGCAGTTCCCCAGCTATTTTTGCATATCCAGTAGCCACCGCGTTCGATACTGCTGTCGTCTTTCCATCCGACGATGGCAACGCAGTGATTGTGGCCGGAAGCAGGATGATAGGGATAGTAATTGTCG
This sequence comes from uncultured Thermoplasmatales archaeon, assembly GCA_964606745.1. Lineage (GTDB taxonomy): Archaea > Thermoplasmatota > E2 > UBA202 > DSCA01 > VBQP01. Next base: position 13,075 of record CAZSHJ010000024.1, read on the forward strand.
GTGCCGTGATGTGTATTACCCCATTCCTTGAAATCGTCGGTGGCCTCGAAGTAAGTCACCACCGGCCCCTCCTCCATGACCTGCGTCTTGATGCGCTCTCGGTCAGCCTGGCCGCCATCGCTGTCCCAGTATCCGTAGTCAGCGATAGGGATGAGCCGTTGTTCCCAGTCGGGACATTTGCTGCTACATGGAATAAGATCGCTTGCCTGATAAGGGAAGCAATCCTCAGGTACGATACCATTGTGGCCGTTGCCGTCGACGCCAGTGTCCATGATATACTGAAACGCCCGGTTGACGCTTCCACCTCTGCAGCTTCCCGAAGCAGGGAGACAGGAGAGAATATATTGTTCGGACAGGTCGGGGTCAAGGGTTGGCAGTCCCTCCCGAACGTTTATCATACCCTCGAGAGCAGACATGGCTCCGAACGCCCAGCAGCTGCCACATGGTCCCTGGTTGCGGGCCGGCGTTGTCCAGTCCCCGTTGTTATTCCTCCAGTTGAAGGTTGCAGGTGGGTCGCCAATTGCAGGCTTCGGGCCCGGATTGCTGGGTAGTGGTGGTACCTCGGTCATGGTGGCATATGTCTCTTTTGTACCTGACTGTGCATACTGGACCATCTGTTCACTGGTATTACTCGGGACCGATACAGGAGTGATAAGCACCACAGCGCACAAAAGGACGCATGCCTGCAGAAGACGTGTATGAATCATATAAATAATAATAGTAAAATTAAATATATATAATCTTCGACACAAATAATTTCATAACTTTATTTTGACAAGTTGTATCCTATTCGCTTTTCGATTGTATTGAAAATATTTAGATCTTACACTATAAATAAAAGCTTATATGACATAAAGTGGAATAATGGCGTCCATATCCCATAGGGATTGTAGCGGCTGCAATTCCATTATAAGTTTAGATCTTACACTCATGTCCGCCGCAGACCATTGCCATTAATGGATTAAGTAGAGCAAGGAGAAAGGCATTTTATGGGGTGGGTGGTATGATTTATACCTTTTTGATGTGAAGAAAGAGCCTAGAGGGCCAAAGGCGGTAAACGTTGAAGTGATAGAAGGATAGGCAAAAAGCCATTGTAAGTTGACTCATGGCACATTTGGATTAAAAACTGCATATACAAAGTAGTGACCACTCTTATCTTTTGTGACATCGCTTATGACACCTGTACTGATGAAATTATTCTCAACTGCATTGTTTATGATGATTGAAGTTGTCCTATTCTCAGGAGTGTATTCCCGTCAGGTAGATTAATGTAGCAGCCCTTTTTCCACCATTTCTTCTTTAATCTGGCTGAATGCATTAAAAACCTGCTCTGGTTTTTTTGCCCCTGCACATACAATTCTTCCCGAATTGAACAGCAGCAGTACCACCCCGAGGTCTGGACGGCGATATACCATACCTGGAAATATCTCTGGCTCATATTCCACGTTTTCAAGACCCAGAGCAGTTGCAGTCTCTACGAGATCGAGTTTTCCATGAAGGTCACCGGAAGCAACGATGTTCTGCACATTAATGTCCGGTTTATCTGCAACCTCAAATCCTGCACGGCTGAGCATACCCATCACTCCCCACACACTTTTTTCAACGTCCTCAACGGTCTTGGCTCCCGTACATACCACTTTTCCACTGGTAAACAGAAGGAAGGATGCCTTCAATTCCTTTGGTCGCAGTACCAGCCCGGGAAAAACATTCGGGGTGTATTTGGTGTCGGGCAACTCTTTCTCAATCCTTCTCAGGTCAAGCGTGTCAGCGATGGATGCAGATGCCACGATGTTTTGAATCTTTATGTCAGCCATGATAGTTGCTAATGCGCCCATCGACAATAAACGTTTCTATATGAGAATGCCCAGTGATTACAGACTTACCGATTTTCATCATCCAACAATTTTCAAAATGGTTCACCTTTACTGATTGTATTTCCACAATTTACGGGTAAAACTGGACACACCATAAATGGCGGGGAGTATGTCACATTTCATAAGTCATCTCAGATCCAACCCAAAAATCATGAACAGTTTCTAGGCCAAACCTAGCTTTTAGTTGCAAAATAGCTTTCTTACCTGTGCAGTGATTGAGATACAACTGGGGCATGTTGTAGGTTTTCTCAAGGACATCCCCTATATGCTCTACTTCCTTCCTCGGGAACGTCATCAAATGGGTTCCGCCCAAGATAGCACGTATTTCCTTGTTAAACAGCTTACTAACATGAATGCATGTATTGAGAAGTCCAGCATGGCAGCATCCTGCAACAATTACCAATCCCTTTTTGGTATCAAGAACGAGTGAAAGGTCATCGGAGAGGGGATCCCGTTCTCGCCTTCCATTTACCTTGTGAGTCATATACCATGCAGTGCTGTCTTTTTCTGGGCGGTCCGTAATTTCCCCTGTAGTGGTTAAACCATGGACAACCTCAAAAGATTCCTTTACAAAACTGAATTTAATCCCTCGTTTTTGCTTTTCACTCAGCTCAGGGAAGCCTATTGGATAAAAATACAAAAAGCGTTTCGGCTCAATGGCTGCCGGATGCATGATAACTTCAATTACTTCTCTTCCTGTCCTTGCAGAGAGGAATGCAGGGAGACCGCCCGTGTGGTCTGAATGACCGTGAGAAAAAACAATTGTATCTATTTCGTCTGGGGAGATGCCAAGTGTCTTCATGTTGTTTAAAAGAATGTCGCCTCTGCGACCTGTATCAAAAAGTATTCTTTCCTCCCCGATTTCAAAGTAGAAAGAATTACCGTAGTCTGACTTCAACCCTTTGTCTTGTAAGGCATTGTTATTGTAGACATTAAGGATTCTAACCTTCATTTTCATAAGTAAGACTTAATTGCTTTTATATAACTATTGCTTCGGCATATACGAATCCAGTTTGTGCATCCTTGCTTATTCTGAGTTCAGGAGTTGCAAAAAATGCCTTTGGTATTTCTTCTATTTCTCTTGGAAGCTGCACTTTCAGATGTGGTGAACTTCTGCATCATCTGGATTCAAAGATCTCCAGATAACATGATAACCCATTTTCTCTAGGACATCAAGACCTAAATTATAACTCCGAAGAACTTCTTTTATATTGGAGACTTTCCTGTCGTCTATTTCATCTATCTTACGCTTAATTTCTTCTATAACATGAGGTTTAACTATCTTGTTTCCAACTAAAATCCAATCCATTCCACGTTTTTCCAAATAATTCCTTACGGCATTAACACCAATATTCTTTTTATCAGCAATCTCCTGCAATGAAACAACATCTTTCTTTATTTCTTTTTCTTCCAATTCTTTTAACCCATTCTTCTCCAATTTTTTCAATTCGTCTTTATCCTGCTCCTCTTCTATTTTATGCAGATGCTTTACAACCTCCATTATAGGAATCTTCTTATCATAAAATATAACATCAACATTTTTTCCTTTAAATTCGCTTCCTGTACACTCTAGATTTTTGTCCACAGCCAAAAATATTTTTTCGTCTATATTGTTCACCTTGGAAATCTTCTTTTTCAAATATTCTGGTGTCCAGAAGCCAACGATTTCCATATACAATTTTCTTCCACGTCTCTCAAAACAAAAATCAGGAATCATAACAAATGGACCAGATGTTAAGATTGTCGGCTCCCTCAGAAGATTCCAGTCCTGGTTGACTGAACGAAAATGAACAGCAAACTCCCTTTCAACCTCGCTGTCAAAAGATTCTTCCTCCACATATTCTGGAAATACATTGCCATCGGAATCATCCATTTCAAAATCATAAATCCGTTTTTCTCCTGCAACGATTGTTTCAACCTTGGCCTGTATTCTCCATTGGCCTGCTCGGATAACGTACGGTACAAGTCTTGCAAGAGATGTTCCATATTTCTTTGTTTTTTTGAATAGAGAGGCTGGGCCTGTTACCCTCATGATAGTTTGTCCGTCCACAGCATTTTCAGCCTCGTACATCAGACCCAAATATTTTATCGTACCAAATATCCGCTGATAATTGCCACCTACTATCATCCTAAGACCCAATGCATCAAAAAGAAGGGTTTGCAAAAGCGATAGATTATATCTTTTCAACAATTCGTCGGTTTCAAGGTACGGTGGTTTTACCAGGATATGATTTTCTTCCTTATCGGCCCAAAAATCCTTTTTCACCGTTTCTATGTCTACATTGAAATGCTCGGCAGCTTTTTTCAACATTACATTCCTTTCTTTATCAATGGTGACATATCCCTGTTCAAAAAGAAAAAGCCTCAGTGCCAAAGGGTCTATCGTCCATTTTTCCTTAAATATGCTGTTTCTCTCAATAATTGCAGCAAAACCTCTTGCTCTTCTAAAATTTTTATATGTTTCCAAGCCGTTCAGTTCCTCCCTGATATTGCCAAGAGTTTTACCTGGCTGATAACATTCACTTACTTTCTCCATAAGCATCCCTTCATCTATAGCAAAATCCGGGCTGATATTTGGCTTATGCTTCTTAACCATCAAAAGGGCTTTCGATAACATGTTTCCTATCTTATTTCTTCTTTTTCCTTCTATACGACGTTCCTATCTCTGATGTACCACTTGATACTATCCCATATAAAATCGCTTTTTTATCTGACGGACGAAGTATTCTGCCCAGCCTCTGTATATATTCTCTGTTGCTTCCCGTTCCGCTCATGATTATGCCAACGTTTGCATCTGGAACATCTATTCCCTCATCCAGAACCTGTGAACTCACGATAGCGGGATATTTTCCCTCCCTAAATCCATTGAGTATTTCCACCCTTTCATTTTTATCTGTTTTATAAGTTATGCAGGGAATGAAATAATCCTGGGATATTCTGTACACGAGATCGTTGTACCTTGTGAATATTATTAGTCTATCCCCTCTATGATTTTCCAGCAGGCTCTCCAGTTCCACCATCTTTGATTTTGAGTTATACGCTATTATCCTGGCAAGATTTCTCGCCCTGACAGCTTCCCATGCCTTTGGGTCGTATCCAGACCTTATAATAACCTTCTGGAAATCAGAGGAACTACGCATTTTTATGTTTGAGTAGCGAATATAATTCCGAAATACATCCGTGTTTTTCTCGTATTCCTTTTTTTCTTCTGCTGTAAGGTCAACATTTATTTTTATTACTTTATATGGTGATAGATGCTCACCTGCCAGATCATCAACTTCTATCTCATAGACTTTTCCTCCCATGAGCTTTGGGAATAATTCATGAAGCCCGTCTTCTCTTTCATATGTGGCCGTCAAGCCCATTCTGAATGGCGATGCAAAAAACTCTGCTATATGTCTGTAACCTTCCGAAGGGAGGTGATGAACCTCATCGAATATCAAAAGTTTGAACTTGTTACCAATATTTTCAGCAGTATTGTAGGCAGTATCATATGTCGATACCGTTATAGGCTGCAAATTTTTCTCTCTTCCAGTATACTCCCCGATTTCTATGTCAAATACACTCAGTTGCTCCTTCCACTGGTCTACCAAGTCTAAGGTGGGAACAACTATGAAAGCTGGCGAATTTACGGCCTCAATCGCCTTTAAAGCGATATATGTCTTCCCAGAGCCGGTAGGTAAGACCAACACGCCCCTTCTATCTACCAGCCATCTCTCCAATGCTTCTACCTGATAATCTCTGAGTTCTATTTTGCGGTTACATTTGAGATCTGGGCATGGTATGAGTTTCAAAATATTGTCCACGTGAGAAATGCCGGAGTTTTTGAGATATGCGATAATATCCCTGTAATAAAATGCCAAGCTCCTCATGGTATGGGATCTATCATCCCATTGAGCATTTGGTATATTATAATCCCCTCGTATGTCGATTGTGCCTTTGTAGAAACTTAGATGCACACCTTTATCCACAAAACAATAAATAAGTAAGGGTTAAAACAATTTTGCAAAGGTCCATACAATTCAAAACAAAAACACAGAAAAAGTAGAAAGTTTTTTAAATAGCACTCCACCCCTCCCCTCGCTTATATACTCACAGGAGTTTAGTATTTGATAACAGGGATTAAAGCCTGCATGTAAATAAAGCGCCCTGATGTGGGCACATGCGGGTTTGAGATGCTGACGTTCAGGAAGGAGGGTTGTTTTTTCCTTCCCCCTCCTTTCTCCCCTCAATTTTTGTTTTACTGTCTGGTGATCTTCTTGAAATTCCGTGACATCCACTTACTCCGACAAGAATTATCTCAAATCCATATCTAATAGAAGGGCTTACAATTCAGTAGCAAAATTTATCATATCACGGTTTTATAGGAACATCTCACAAGCAAAAGTTTAATAAAATTTAAACGAAGTTAAAATATGCTTTAAGATAAATAATTTAACATGTCCGTTCTATTAACTAATCCTATGAATGAAAGTTCATTTGCTGATTACAACCACATAAAGAAACATTTAGGAGTAAACAAAGTAAAGGCTTATTTGACATTGATTAGACCCGAAGTGTGTATCATGGGGCTGATAATTACTTTTATCGGAGGGGTTACAGGCGGTTTTCGGTATGCCTCGTTTGATTTGTTGTTGGCTATGATTGCCGTTTTTTTGATGACAGCTGGCAGTATGGCGTTTAATGATTATTTTGACTGGAAAATAGATAAGGTCGCTCATCCAAAGAGGGCTATCCCCTCTGCAAGATTATTACCAAGGGAGGGTTTACAGTTTGCTCTTTTGTCTTTTTTTATTGCGTTGATGCTTTCATTGGCTATTAACATGTGGTGTTTTGGAATAATCGCTTTCGGTATAGGTTTTCTTGTTTTGTATGAAAAATTTTTTAAAAATCAAGCGTTGGTAGGCAATATTGTTGTTGCTTTTCTTTCCGGGGTGGCATTTATTTTTGGCGGTGTTTCTGTTGGGCGACCGTATGATGCTGTGATTCTGTCGGTTATTGCTTTTCTTGTTATGCTGGATAGGGAGATATTGATGGACGTACGAGATATTGAGGGAGATGTTTTAAAAAGGGCAACACTGCCAATGAAAATTGGTAAGAAGCATTCCATCTATCTTGGGTGTATAATTATGGTTGCGACTATTGCATTAACACCTTTTCCTGCTTTTTGGGGTATTCTCAGTTGGTGGTATCTAATAATCATCCTTCCTGTTGACTTGCTTTTTTTGTACGCAGTACTATTAGTTTTTAGAGATATACAAAATATTAGTAGAACAACGGATATAATGAGGATAGGGATGGCCTTTGGTTTAATTGGTTTTATAGTTGGAGTGGTAATGTAATTAATCACCTTCCTTTATGCCATGTATCTCTGCAATCTGGCTGGGAATATTATCGTGAGACTTTCAATGCATACTCTATCTCACACTACCCAATTTGCTATTTGCATTTTCATTTTTCCACCAAAATCCGCAAAGTGGTGTGCCAATTGCTGTCAATCAGTTCTTATCTTATGAAATCCAAGCGAGAAAACCCAGACCTTTAGGTCTGGGATGAATCGCCTGGAAAATTATAAAACGCCGATAGGCGTTTTCTTCCCCTTGAGGGGAAAGCCACGCAATTTATTGCGTGGAAGGGGTGACATCGTCGCTTTGCGGAGGGATTTTAGTCATCGTTCAAATCCACACTCCCGACATTAATTATTTCCTATAATTTTGTTATAAAGTCATGAATTTCCTCAGCTATATCTTGCCAATTGTTATAAAAAAAATGATGACAGCCATCATACAACCTGTATTCTGCATTGTATTTCTCGGCTATTCTTTTCACCAGTTCAGGGGAACATAGTTTATCATCCTTTGTTGCAATGAAAAGGAGGGGGCAGTTCACTTTCTTTTCATTCACCGCTATCCTGTTCATTCCAAGTTCATACGTAACAATTGCTGACTCCTTCTCCAATTTTTCATAAATATTTCTCGCCTCCTCTTCCTCTACACCAACCAACATATATTTTCCAACATACCGATAATCTTCTTTGAAGGGTTTTCCCCTGATTACTTTTGGTGCATACTTAGCAGAAGCTAGAACAATGGCACCACGAAACTTCACCCCTTTTGGTGCTGCAGAGCATATAGCAACGCCACCCTTTATAGTAGCTTCCTCTGCTACTTTCTGAACAATCAAACCACCCATTGAGTGTCCGATAACTATATCCTCTTCTGTTACCATTGCCTTTACTTTATCTACATAATCCTGAATATGAACTTTCCTCAGATCTAATCCTTCCCTTAAATTTACTGCTTTACATGAAAAACCCCTCTCGTTAAAATAATTGATAACAGGATGCCATACATCAGCATTGGATAACATTCCATGAACGAAAATAAGCATAATAAAAAATGATAAATGAACTTAAATAGTTTATTCCGTCGATGTTGATATTCACCATATCATATACTTCCAAGCCCCCCTCGCTCTTATCATTATAATGATTCGATTAGAACTTCAGAAAATTTCGATAATCTTAATCTCATCTCAGCGAGAAATCCCCAACCTTTAGGTAGGGGATGAATCG
>CAZSHJ010000025.1:0-21163 GCA_964606745.1 uncultured Thermoplasmatales archaeon
GGATGCAGTTAGAATAGAATAGCAAAAAAATTCTAATTATGCAAAAGGTCTATTACGTATTGCAATCTCCAGACCGGGAACGACCGTTTCATTCCTTGCTATGTAGAGCTCTATCCTCGTAAGCGTGTCCATGGTGGGAACAAACCCCTGTGCAAACTCATCATCAAACAGACATGCAAGTTCTCCATCGCATTCTATCTGCTGCTGGTCCAATTCGTCACCCTGCGGAAGGAACACTGCATTTGTCGAAGAAAAAGTCAGTGGGGAGAAAGCAATGGCAAGAAATGCAAATAGCAGAGACAGGCATACAACTCTCCTTTTTTCTTCCATTTTTTTACCTCCATTACTATATTATATCAAACCTTATAAATTTAACTATAGACCTGTTTAATTCTATTGTTTGTCGGTCGTTTCTCATCCACTGCTCAAAATTTAAGTAAGCAATCCACATATATCCTCATGAAAGTTCTTGTTATCGGCGGGGGGGCAAGGGAGCATGCGATATGCAGGGCCGTATCGAGAAGTAATGCCGACCTCTATTCGCTGATGAAAAACTCGAATCCCGGGATAAAAAGACTTGCCCGTAATTTTTACCTGCAGAACGAGACGGATGTGGACAAAGTTGTAGAGTATGCACATTCGAGAAACGTTGATCTTGCCATAGTGGGGCCGGAGGCGCCGGAGGAAGCGGGCGTGACAAATGCATTGAGGGCAGAGGGAATAGCGGTGGCATCGCCGTCAAAGGAGGCGGCAGAGATAGAAACAGACAAGGAATTCATGCGTTCTCTGATGGAAAAACATAATATCGGGGGGATACTGAAAAGCAGGGCATTTTCGGATGCACGAAAAGCGAGAGAATTTATAGGGATGCTGGACGGGGAGGTGGCGGTAAAACCGATAGGACTGACCGGTGGCAAGGGCGTGAAAATTGCAGGAGACCACTTTGGTAGCATTGAAGATGCAGCAGCATATGCAGAGGAGGTGATAACGAATAAGATAGGCGGTGAAGCAAGAGTCCTTATAGAGGAAAAAGCTGTTGGAGAGGAATTTACACTGCAGGCTTTCTGTGACGGCTCGATAATAGTTCCCACCTTGGCAGTGCAGGACCACAAGCGGCTGCTTCCGGGCGACGAGGGGCCGAATACGGGTGGAATGGGTTCTTATTCTGATGCAAGTGGATTGCTGCCGTTTATTGACAGGAACGATTATGAGGGGGCTGTTGCGATACTCCAGCGAATTGTTGATGCAATGAAGGATGAAGACAGGGCGTATAAGGGGGTAATATACGGGCAATTCATGATTACCGGCAACGGGCCGAAAGTGATAGAGATAAATGCAAGGTGGGGCGACCCTGAAGCCATGAACATTCTTCCTTTACTCAAGGCTGATTTCGTTGACATATGCATGGCAATGGTCGATGGTACGTTGAATCGGAAGAAGGTAGGTTTCGAGAAGAAGAGTACAGTATGTAAATATGTCGTGCCCGAGGGGTATGGCACAAATCCGATGGACGGCAGGAAAATTTTTGTTAGCGAAGATGCAATAAAAGAGGCAGGAGGAAAGATATTCTATGCATCCGTGGACGAAAGGGAGGGGCAGGTGTATACAACAAGATCTCGCTCGCTCGCAGTCGTTGGTATTTCTGATACTATCAATGAGGCGGAGCAGATATGCGAGGAATGCCTCAAGCATGTGGGAGGAAAAAACATTTTCATCCGTCATGATATCGGCAAAAGGGAGCTGATACAGAAGAGGATAGACCATATGAACATGCTCAGGGGTTGGGCAGATGGATAATAGGGCCAGGTGATGAAATGATATTCGTGTATATGGTTGGAACCGCAGGGTCTGGCAAGAGCAGCCTTACGGGGGCGTTTCATGACTGGTGTCTCCGCCAGGAATTTGACGCGATAACTGTCAATCTCGACCCGGGAGTTGTTAATTTACCATACGCCCCGGACGTGGACGTGAGGGAATGGATTTCGCTGGACGAGGTTATGAAAGAATACGGCCTGGGGCCTAACGGGGCACAGGTGGTGTGTGCCGACATGGTCGCACTGAACGCTAAAGAGGTCGAGGAGAGAATAAAGGAATACCGCACTGATTATGTACTCATCGATACCCCAGGACAGCTTGAGTTGTTTGTCTTCAGAAGTACGGGGAAGGTATTCATCGACCAGCTTGATGCAGGGCACTCGTTGCTGGCTTTTGTAATCGACCCGTCGCTTGCCACGACCCCCACGAATTTCGTCTCGCAGCTAATGCTCTCCTCGATAACACAATTCCGCATGAGTGTGCCCCTGGTGAATATACTAAGCAAGATGGATATCGTTGACAAAGATGCGCTGGAAATGATTCTGGAATGGGGCAAAGACCCGGAAAAACTGTACGGGGATTTAATGGTGAAGTCGCCTTCTATGTACTACCAGTTGAGCGAGGGGCTGATGACCGTGATAAAGGGAATGGAAGCCCACACATCTCTCATGCCCATATCAAACAAGACACTTGAGGGCATGGAAAATTTTTACACGTCCATACAGAACACCTTCATGGGCGGAGAAGATTTGGATAGAGAATAAAAGGTAATTGGCAATTATACATTAATTCATCCTGTAAATGTCGGTATATTTTACTAAAATTAAATTGTGATTTAACTTTGGTGAGTTCACAAGAAGGATTTTTACATGGTCATATTATATTATTAATAAGTTAAAACATATTAAATATATTCTAAATACCAATCCCATTCTGGAGATATTCTTCTTGTCCAATTATATTCATCATAAATACTATTTCCTTTTTCTCCACGCTCAATAATTTTATTATTATTATTTGCTACATATACTTTTCCATCTATTAAACATTCAACTACACCATGTTTTGCTGATGTGGAAGTAAGAACGTTTACACCAATATTAAGAATATTCCTATTTTCAAATACTGCTGAAAATAAACTTGCTGCTTCTCCACAACTACCTTTTCTTTCACCATATAATAATGATACTGGATTAATAGGTATATTTACTTCTTTTTGACCAGGAAGTATTAATGGTTCATTTCCAAATTTAAATAATCCAATTTTTCCATATTTAGAATCATTTATCCATTGAATATTTATTTTATTTTTGTCATAATATTGAAACAAAGGATTATTTAAAGTTATTTCTATTAGTCTTTCTTGCTTCATATCTACTTCACCGTCTAAGTTTTTCCAATTTTTAGGTGTAAAACTGGATAAATTATTTTCTAAATCTTCATAAGACATATTCTTTGGTATTTCTTCAGTAAATCCATATATTCTAACAAAATCATCAAGATTTCCAAAGGAATGAGTATTGTTTATATCTAAATCTTTATTTTTTTCAATATAGTTTATTATTCCATCACCATCATTATCTGCATTCGGATCATAGTTATTTCCATTATTATTATGATTATTATTGTCTGTAATACAACCAGATATAACTGGCATTAGCATTAGAATAGTTGTCAAGCCAGCAATTATTTTTGTAGCATGAGAATGTCTTTTAGCTACCATTATGGGTAAGGTAGTATATGCCATGGCGATATTTAAACAGCCCTCAAAAGATTTTTAATGAAAAGGGCATTTCACAACCATGAAGCATTTAATCTCAATTATGGATGTTGGTAATCATCTGGAAGAGATAATGGATGATGCCATTGACATGAAAAGGAATGGTTACGATAAGGAACTGGAGGGTAAAATACTGGCAATGGTTTTCGAGAAGTCGAGTACAAGAACACGTGTTTCATTTGAAACAGGAATGCAGAGGCTCGGAGGGCATGCCATCTTTCTCGGGAAAAATGACATTCAGCTCGGGAGAGGCGAGACAATAGAGGATACAGCCATTGTCCTTTCCCGATACGTCGACATCATAATGTACAGAGCTTACAGTCATGAGGATATGCTGGAGCTTGCTAAACATGCAACAGTGCCCGTGGTGAGCGGACTGGACGATGAGGAACACCCGTGTCAGGTAATGGCTGATTTGATGACCGTGAAGGAGGCGAAGGGCAGGCTTGGGGGTCTCAAGGTTGTTTATTTCGGCGACGGGAAAAATAACATGGCAAATTCCCTCATGCTGGGATGCACAATGGCGGGAATGAGTATTAAAATCGTTTCTCCAAGACAATACTGGCCATCAGATTTCTATGTCAGCAAAGCAAAGAAAATGGGAAATGTAGAAATAGCCGAAATGAAGGATGGGGTGACAAAGGGTGCAGATGTCATAGTGACGGATACATGGATCTCGATGGGTGACGAGAAAGAGAAGGAGAAGAGGCTGAATGCATTCGAGGGTTATACCATCGACGAAACTATCATGAAACAGGCAAAACCCGATGCCATTTTTATGCATTGCCTGCCTGCATACTATGGTAATGAAGTCACAAAAGGGGTTGCCCATGGTCCGCAGTCGGTCATATTTGACGAGGCGGAGAACCGTATGTGGGCACAGATGGCAATAATGAAGTGGCTGCTGAAGTAGGCAAACTCATGGTATGGAAGGCATGACCTTAAGTCAGGCTTTGGATTGCGTTATATTTCATGTCAATATCGGTTACAACAGTCTCGATAAAGTCTAAGTTATAAAAACAAATGTACAAAAATAAAATAAACAAAACAGGAGGAGGGCTAAAGCAGGCTTAAATCTCTTATCTCTGCATTTTCTACGTGTTCCACGGCGCCAATTTTATCGACCAGTTCGTCTGGGCTCTTATCAGGCATGACGACCTTCACCATCAGTGCCTTCAGTCCGAAAGCGATGGGCTTTTCTTCAGTACCGACCAGCTTGGCATAATCCGGCAGTACACTGACTATCTTATCCTTGAATGCACCCATGTCTATGCCGGCGTCGTCAGGCATTACCATTACTGTTAATGAAACTTCCCCCATGGTATCACGGCCCCATAAGCCCGCATTCGGGACATTCATAGACTGCAGATTTTTCCCTGCACGTTTTGCACCTCTTTATTATAGTGCCGCATTCCGGACATGGGAAGGCAACACAGCCTTCGTCGACAAGTCCTCGTCCACATGATATACATCTTCCTTCTATCATTAAGGGGTTATACGCATCTCTCATTTAAATTTTGCTCGTAGAAATATTTTAAAACTATGCGGACAATACATGTCCGGTGATGAACGAACCCTTCCTGAGGACCCTTGAACTACTTTCTTAAAAGAAAGGTGTTTCGTCCCCAAAGAAAACATAGGGGCACATGCCTTAAATAAAAGCTCTTGTGGAAAATTTCTTTCCCCGAGGTTTTTCTTTTTAAAGAAAGGGTTCAAGAGGTTCGATGATGAGGATCTTGAGTGCTGATATCATCACCCCTTTTTCTACAATCTTTTCTTCAGCTCCTGTATCAGCCCTACGGGTGTCGGGTCGACGTTTCTCAGTACCGCAAGGTAATTGCTTATGTAATCCCCCAGATAAACGGCATACATCAGTCGTGAAAGATCATCTTTTCCCTCGGCAAAAATTTTTATCAGACCTGCATTTTTCCGGTAAATTTCCTCCATGAAATCGAATCGCTTCCTTATCTGTATGTCTTCGTTTCTGTGCCTCAGAAGAATACATGTTTCATCGCTCCGTTCATTCTTCACCATTTCCTCCCATGACATTAATTCATTGTGGTTTGCCTCTGGAAGTGAGAAATCGAAGGCAATCATCTTGGCATTCTCGTTAAGTTGCTGGCGCCACCTTCTGGCTGCCGCGGCCAGAAAAGCATGTCCGTAGATAAGGGGGATGCCGTTAATCTTCGCGGCGATCCGCTTTGCAGGGTTATTCTCGAGGGGTACATCCTTCTTTATTTGTTCCCTCAGCCCGGCTAAACTGTTTACGGTATTCCCGACATCGGATTTTCTGATTATGCCAAGCCTTTCAAGAACGATCATCATGGGGAAAAATAGATATGCAAGGGCGGCACGGGGTGGCATCCCCACAGGAATTTTTATGTGGCAGCCAGAGCCGGCAGACAGTTCCATGAGTTTTCCTCCAGATGATATAGCAACAATTTTACATCCTCTCCTTTTCGCTTCCTCAAAGCATGACAGCGTTTCCTCGGTATTGCCGCTGTAACTCGCTGCAATGAACAAACTGTTCCCGCCGACGAAAGCAGGCAAATTGTAGCCCCTATTTACGATGATGGGAATGCGGCTTTCATGCCTGAACAATGAGGCAAGCATTTCCCCGCCTATTGCGGAGCCTCCCATCCCTGAAATAACAACATTTTTTGCATCAAACTTGAAGGGTATCTGTGATTTGTGTCCAATTTCGATGCCATCCTCAACCTGCTCTGGAAATTTTTCAATGGCATCAAACATACCCTCTCTGTCAATGTGTTCAATGCCCTCAATGTCGTCCAGATTCATTCAATCACTGCCCATTAATTTCCTTTGTGTTTATTAAATCTTGGATTTTTTATGAAGGCATTCTTTGTCGTTGTGGCAAGCAAGAGGATTATGAGGTGAACCTAGGGCATTCAGAATTTTCGCCCAAAGCACATTTTTACCAAAAGCATTTTTACCCCACGGGCATTCATAGGTCACTAACGTTATGCAACATTGCGACCTCATAGTGTCCATTGCTACCCTCATCTTTATATAGGACATTTCATATTTGGGTGAAAGTTTAACGTCAATCAGGTGAACAAAGTGTCAACAAAACACCATCCAAGGAGAGGTTCAAAGGGGTATTCCCCCCGGAAAAGGGCAAGGAAAGAGGTGCCCAGGATACAGTCATGGCCTGCGGGAGATGACAAGCCCCGGATTCAGGGATTTGCAGGATACAAGGCAGGTATGACCCACGTTTTCGTGCTAGACTATCGTCCCACCTCAACTACATCTGGTCAGGAGGTCGTGGTTCCCGTGACCGTGGTGGAGACTCCGCCGATGAAAATCGCTGCGATAAGACTTTACAGGTCCACACCGTATGGAATGAAAACCGTGACGGAGGTATGGGCCGATAATGTGGAGGAACTGAAGAATAATATTCCCATGCCGAAGAAGGCCGGGGAACTGAAGGAAACGGATTTTGACGAAGTCAGAGTAATTACATATACAAGGCCTAAGGATGTTACAGGCGTACCTAAAAAACTGCCCGAGATAATGGAGATACGCATCGGGGGCGGAGGCAAGGAGGAACGCCTTGAGTATGCCAAGGGAATTCTGGGCAAAGAAATTGGTATATCTGATATATACGGGGACGGAAGCATGGTAGATATTGTAGCAATCACCAAGGGAAAGGGTTTCCAGGGTGCAACAAAGAGATGGGGTTTGAAATTGCTTGTTCACAAGAACAGGAAGCACCGCCGCATGGTCGGTACGCTGGGCCCGTGGCTGACATGGGTACGTTCTACCGTTCCTCAGGGGGGACAGACGGGTTATCACCACCGCGTAGAGTATAATAAAAGAATACTGAAGGTCGGAGAGAACGGTGAGGAAATAACACCCGATGGGGGCTTTCTGCATTATGGTATCGTGAGAAATAAATATGTTATACTTCATGGTTCCATCCCGGGACCGACAAAGAGGCTCGTAAGGATAAGGGATGCAGTCAGGTATCACAGGGGTGTGAAGGTCGAAAAGCCCGAAATAACATATATATCCACGACAAGCAAGCAGGGGGTATAATGAAAGCTAAGGTTTATGGAATTGATGGAAAAGCCACAAAAGAAGTTTCTCTTCCGCCGGATTTCGAGACAGATTTCCGTCCGGATATTATACGGAAGGCCGTGAATATAATGAGGGCGAACCGTCGCCAGCCGTACGGTGTTGATGATATGGCAGGCAAAAAGCATCCTGTGGAACCGTGGAGCCCTGGAAGAGGGGTTTCGAGAGTGCCGAGATTGACGCAGGGAAGGCGTGCTGCCTTCATGCCCGGTACGGTCGGCGGAAGGACGGCACATCCGCCCAAGCCGGAGAAGGACTGGAGCAAAAAGATTAGCAAGAAGGAAATGGCACTGGCAAAGAAATCTGCCCTTGCCGCAGTGGCGGTTGATGATATTGTCAAGGGAAGGGGGCACCTCTTCGAGGAAGAAATTTCCATGCCGATAGTGGTCGAGAACGGTTTTGAGAAACTGGACAAGACAAAGAAGGTCATTGATGCCGTGAAAAACATAGGTGTGTATGCCGATGTGGAACGGGCCAAGAACGGAAAGCACATAAGGGCAGGCAAGGGCAAATCGAGGGGCAGAAAATACAAAACCCCGAAATCATTGCTCATTGTTGTAAAGGACAAGAAACAAATTAAAAAAGCAGCCGGCAATTTAACTGGAGTGGATGTCATTACACCCGAGGAAATCAATGTCGAATATCTGGCTCCGGGAGGAGACGCAGGCCGCCTTACACTGTTCACTGTAAATGCTGTAAAATTGATAGGGGAGAAAGCATGAATCCTTATGAGATAATATTTCACCCGTTCGTTACAGAAAAGACCATGATGCTGATGGAGAATGACAATGCCCTGCAGTTTGCAGTGAGCATGACGGCAAACAAGAAGCAGATAAAAGAGGCAGCGGAAAAAATGTTCGACATAAAGATAATCAAAATTTCCACGAGAATAGGCAAAAAGGGGAAGATAGCGGTTGTGAAACTTTCGCCCGAACATGTGGCAGAGGATATCGGAATGAGGATAGGTATATTCTAGGTGATGAAATGGGAAAGAGATTGATACATCAGAGAAGAGGGTCTGCAAATCCCCGGTACACAAGTCCGTCGTTCCGTCACAAGGGGCATATTTCGTATCCCCCGATGGCCGAGAGCAAAGGAATAATCAGGGACATAATCCACAATCCGGGAACATCGTCACCACTTTCAATAGTTGAGATGGATGGCGGAGAAAAAATCAAGATGTTCGCACCAGAAGGTCTCATGGTAGGGGAGAAAATTCGATTCACCAGTGAGCCGATAATAAAGCGGGGCAATGTCATCCCACTCGGTTCGATTCCCGAAGGAACTCCGATTTACGATATCGAGAATCACCCTGGCGATGGGGGGAAGCTTGTCCGCTCAGGCGGAAATTATGCCACCATCATATCCCATGGTGATATGGTCATAGTCAAGCTCCCGTCCGGCTCCCAGAAGAAGTTGAATGGTAGATGCAGGGCGACCATAGGCGTGGCGGCGGGCGGCGGCAGGAGGGAGAAACCTTTCATGAAGGCAGGGAAGAAGTATCATGCGATTAAACCAAAGGCAAAGATGTACCCGACCGTTAGGGGTGTTGCCATGAATCCAGTGGACCATCCTCATGGCGGTGGTGCCCATCAGCATGTCGGGAAGTCATCAACTGTCAGCAGGAGAGCACCACCGGGAAGAAAGGTTGGAAGTATAGCTGCAAAGAGGACAGGCAAGAGGTGATGAAGTGGTAAAGAGATCTATTAGAAGGAAAAAGATTGATATTGGGGTGAAGAAAGAGTTCACTTATCGAGGTCTGACTGTAGAAGAGATGAAGAATATCCCCATAGATGATTTTCTGATGCATCTTACTGCAAGGAAGAGAAGAAGTTTGAAGAGGGGCCTGACCAAGAGGCAGAATAAATTGCTGCAGAATGTTAAAAATGCCAAGGAGGGAGATGTGATAAAGACCCATTTGAGGGATATGGTAATACTGCCTGATTTTTTCGGTCACCATATTGCCGTGCATGACGGGAAGGAATTCGTTACAGTGAATATAAAGCCCGAGATGATCGGTCATTATCTAGGTGAGTTTGCATTGACAAGAAAGGAAGTGAAGCATGCGGGACCAGGAGTGGGTGCAACCCGTTCTTCGAAGTATATGCCGTTGAAATGATAATATGAAATATTCAGCAGAGAGAAATCCGGAAAAAAGTGCAAGGGCGTATGGTAGCGAGATGCATTGTTCCCCCAAGCATTCCCAGAATATCATGAGGGCCATTAAGGGGATGAAGATAAGTGATGCCGAACAGCTATTGGAAGATGTGATAGCATTGAAACGTCCTATCCCATTCAAGACGCATTTAACCAGTGTATCCCACAGGAAAGGTATGGGACCGGGAGCATATCCAAAGAAGGCATCCACGTATATACTCGGGGTGCTGAAAAATGCGGAAAACAATGCAGAGTACAAAGGTCTGGACACCGAAAACATGATAGTAATCCATGCATCTGCATATCAGGGAAGAATAATAAAAGGTATGATGTCCCGTGCTCAGGGAAGGACAACACCAAAGAATGAACAGACTACCAACGTAGAACTAATAGTCGAGGAGAAAGAATAATATGGCCATAGAACGCAAATTCGTGGTTGAAGGCGAAAGGCGGATGCTTATAAAGGAGTATTTGAAGAAAGAAACGGAAAGGGCAGGATTCGGAGGAATCGAGATACAGAGAACGCCAATGGGTACGCTCATATCTTTGCTCACTGAGCGACCCGGAATCATAATAGGACGTGGAGGGAAGAACATAAACAGATTGACAAATGATCTTGCCGAGAAGTTCAACATGGAAAACCCCCAGATAGAAATAGAAGAAGTGGGCAACAAGGCACCGCTAAACGGGCAGATAATGGCCCACAAGGTTGCCATGGCTCTTGAGAGGGGATGGCATTTCAGGAGAGTGGGACATTCTACTGTGAGACGGATAATGGGTTCCGGGGCAAGAGGGTGTCAGGTTATAATTTCCGGCAAAATTACGGGTGTGCGTCACAGAACGGAGAAGTTCACGGAGGGGCATGTGAAGTACTGCGGGGAAGTGGCAAAGGAAGTTATGGACGTCGGCATGGCAGTTGCCAAGAAAAAGCCGGGTGTTCTGGGTGTCAAGGTCAGGATTATGGGACCCAAAGCAGAGATGCCTGATGAGATTAGTATCCTGACTGATTCGCCAGCAGATTTATCGGTCGAACAAATTGAAGAAACCGGAGAAAAGAAGGAGAAAGAAGTTGTTAAGGCTACTAAGAAGGAGAAAGAAGTTGTTAAGGCTACTAAGAAGGAGAAAGAAGTTGTTAAGGCTACTAAGAAGGAGAAAGAAGTGACAGGTAAGGTAATAAGCGATGAGAAACTCGAGAAGGTGACATTGGACGAATTGCCCGGCGTAGGGAAAAGTATGATTAAAGCACTCAATAAGGTAGGGGTGAAGGGAGTGAGGGAACTGTATGAAATGAGTATGAATGATCTTGTCGAAATAAAAGGTATTGGAATTAAAAAAGCGGAAAAACTGAAGGAAGCTGTTGAAAAAGCGGTGAAGTAAAATGAAGACCAAGGAAATGAGGGAATTGGGCAGCGAAGAACGAAAAGAAAAATTGAAGGACTGGAGAAGTGAATTGATGGAAGAATATGGAAAGTCTGCTATGGGTGGTTCTTCTCCGTCACCTGGAAAAATCAGATGGATTCGCAAGAACATTGCAAGAATGCTGACTGTAATGCATGGAGAAGGAGAAACGAATGAGTGATATATGCCCAGTCTGCGGCCTGCCCAAGGAACTGTGTGTGTGTGAAAAAATAGCTAGGGAAGGACAGGAGATAAGGATATATACCGAAAAGAGAAGATATGGAAAGTTGATGACAGTGGTATCCGGTATGAACTCGTCCGACATAGACATAGAGGGGCTGTGCAGGGATTTGAAAAAATACTGTGCATGCGGGGGAACGGTGAAGGACAAAAAAATAGAACTCCAGGGGAAACATAAGGAAAAGGCAAAGAAAAGGCTTGATAAATTGGGATTTGCAGTGGAAATGAAATGATGAATGAGAGAGAGATGATTAAGGAGGAATTCATAGGACTGACGGCACGGGTAGACAGATGTACCGACCCTTCGCTACAGGGCATTGAAGGGGTGATAATAGATGAAACAAAAAATATGCTGGTCATTGAGAGCGGAAAAAGCAAAAGAAAGATCGCAAAGAATATTGCTGTATTCAGCATAAATGGCACCGCCATCGACGGGAAAAAAATGAAGTACCGCCCTGAAGATAGAATAAGGAAGATAAAATGATTGGAATAAACGTTAAAGAACCGGAAAAGAAATGCAATGATAGAAACTGTCCGTTTCATGGTACGCTCCCAGTTAGGGGAATTATTTTGACCGGAAAAATCGTATCTGATGCCATGAACAAGACCGTGGTTGTAGAAAAGATGAAAATGCATTATATACCAAAGTACGAAAGATATGAAAAGAGAACAAGCAGATATGTGGCTCATATGCCGCCTTGTATAGGGGCAAAGAAGGGCGACGAGGTTACCATAGCGGAATGCCGCCCGTTGAGCAAGACTGTATCATTTGTCGTGGTGGAGAGAAAATGAAAGGAATATCAGCAGAGGTAACTAGAGGCCTGTCTACCGGTTCACGTCTTGACTGCGTTGACAATACCGGGGCGAGAGTGGTCGAGATAGTGGCAGTGAAACATATAAAAACAACCCGCCGGCAGTATCCGTCGGCTGGCGTTGGTGATTTGATAGTTGTAACAGTCAAGAAAGGAAAGCCGGAAATGAAACGTCAGCTGTTTAATGCAGTTATAGTCAGGCAGAGAATGCCGTACAAAAGGCCCGACGGCATGAAAGTTCAATTCGAAGACAATGCAGCCGTGATCGTAACTCCCGAGGGAGACCTGAAGGGATCTGCAATAAAAGGTCCCGTGGCACGGGAAGCGGCGGAAAGATGGTCGCGAATATCTGCTACGGCTTCAACGATAGTGTGATAATATGAATTCCAAACAGCCAAGAAAGCAAAGAAAAAATCTATACAATGCTCCTCTGCATCACAGGCGGAAGTGGCTTGTATCTCATCTTGCAGAGGATTTGATGGTGAAATACAGTAAGAGGAGTATTCCTGTTGTTAGAGGCGATACGGTCAAGGTAGTCAGGGGTAACTTTAAGAATCAGGTTGACAAGGTGAGGGAGGTCTACCTCAGGAAGCAGTTGATAGAAATCGAGAGTGTTGTTACAACAAAAGTGGACGGGAGCAAGGTTCCGCGTCCGGTTCATCCCTCGAATGTCATTATAACGAGATTGAATCTTACGGACCCGATGAGAAGGGAAAAGTTGGAGAGAGGGCTGTCCGAGGAAGCTAAGAAAGAAATAGAGATGGAAGCGAGGAAACAGATAGAGGAGGAGAAAATCGAGGAAGCAAGGAAGGCAGCAGAGGAAGAAGCCAAAGAAAAAGAAATTGAGGAAACGCCCGATAAGGAAGAAGCCAAAGACGAGCTCAAAGATAAGGAAGAGGAAGAAGAGACGATTGATGAAGGGCCCGTGGAAGAAAGCAAGGAGGAGTCTGAATCAGAACCTGTAGTGGAAGAGATTGAGGAGAAATCCGAGAAAGATGATGAATTCACGAAAGAATCTGAAGAAACAGCGGGGCAGCAAACTGGAGAGATGGACGAAGAGACCGAAGAGAGGCGATCGAAAAATTTAAATAATAAGGGTATTGAGGAATGATAAGATGGCACATTTGAAAAGAATAGCAGCTCCAAGAACATGGCCTGTGGAGAGAAAGACAAAGAAATGGGCGATAAGGCCTTCGGTGGGTCCCCATCCAATAAAAAAGAGCATCCCGTTACTCATGGTAGTTAGGGATTATCTCGAATATGCAGATACTGCAAGGGGTGCAAAAAATATAATAAGTTCAAGAGATGTAATGGTTGACGGTACTGTCAGGACGGATCCAAAGTTTCCCTGTGGCTTGATGGACATCATCTCGATCCCCAAGGCAGGGGCGAATTACCGTGTACTTCTTGATTCAAGAGGCATAATCCGCCTCGTATCAATTGTATCTGAAGAGGCGAAGTGGAAGCTATGCAGAATAAAAAACAAGATTATTATCAAAGGGGGAAAGATGCAATTGAACCTTCACGATGGCAGGAATATTCTTGTTGAGGAAGGGCAATATAAGAAAGGCGATGTATTGAAAATCTCTCTCCCGGACCAACAAATTCTGGATACCCTGCCGTTTGAGAAGGGCATTATGGCTGTAATAACGGGAGGGAGCCATGTCGGTGAGATTTCCGAGATAGAAGGTGTGGAAATCGCCAAGAGTGCCAAGCCGAATGTTGTGAAACTCAGAGATTTTTCCACGATATGGCCATATGTCTTCCCGGTGGGAAAGGATAAATCATTGGTAAAACTTCCGGAGGTGAAAATATATGGCTGATATCAGGAGACCAAAAATAGAAAAAGTAACTGTAAACGTTGGTGTTGGCGAAGGCGGAGAACGTCTTCGCAAAGCCGAGCAAGTAATTCATAGTATAACCAATCAGAAGCCCATTCTGACAATATCGAGGACAATTAACAAGGACTGGGGAATAAGAAAGGAAATGCCGATAGGATGCAAGGTGACACTGAGGGGAGAAAAAGCCATGGATTTCCTGAAGAGGGCTTTGTGGACGAGAAATAACAAGATAGCTGACTGGTCATTCGACAAGGAAGGAAATATCTCTTTTGGCATACCTGACCACACGGAATTTGAGGGTATGAAATATGACCCTAATATAGGAATATTCGGTATGGATGTATGCATAACAATGGAAAGGGCAGGATACAGGATAAAGAGGAGAAGAATACACAGAAAAAAGGTGCCGCACAGACATCGCCTGAGCGTCGAGGATACAATTAATTTTCTGAAGGATGAACTGAAAGTCGAGGTGGTGTGATGGTGAAAATAAAGGAGAAGAAAAAGGATTATGGGCGGAAAAAAGGTTGCGTCAGGTGCGGCAGGAGGCGGGGGATTATAAGAAGGTATGGACTGCATATGTGTCGCCAGTGCTTCCGTGAGACGGCAGAAGAGATGGGTTTCAAGAAATACTCATAACATAATCTATTTTTATTTTTTATTCCACAATATTAAAAATGCAGTCTTAATACAGTGTATCGGGGATAAAAATGGAAAAAGGAAGTTATATCCGCCAGCCAATCGTTTCGGTGTTGGGGCATGTCGACCATGGGAAGACAACCCTTCTTGATTATATCAGGGGGAGTGCCGTAACGATGAGAGAGGCAGGTGCAATAACACAGCATATAGGTGCAACCGAGGTACCAATAGATGTGATACACGGACTGTGCGGAAAGCTGCTGGGTGGAAAGAAATTCAATATCCCAGGATTGCTTTTTATTGATACGCCGGGCCATCATGCATTTACCACGCTGCGTTCGAGGGGGGGTGCCTTAGCCGACCTGGCAGTGCTGGTGGTTGACATAAATGATAATCTCATGCCACAATCAATAGAAGCAATAAACATACTGAGAAATTACAAGACTCCATTCGTTGTCGCTTTCAACAAGATAGATTTGATACAGGGGTGGAAAAAGGTAGAGGGCGGGATAGGGGGGCGGATGGAGCAGCAGAGCAGTCGGACCCTGCAGATATTCGAGAAAAAATTTTACGAGATGGTAGGGGCATTCTTTGAACAGGGCTTTTCCTCGGACAGGTATGATAGAATAAGGGATTTCAGGAAAAATATAGCTCTCGTACCTATCTCTGCAAAAAGTGGGGAGGGAATACCGGAATTATTAATGGTTCTGGTGGGTCTGGCACAACATTTTCTTGAGGATAATCTTCTAACGGAGGATGGGCCCGCAGAAGGAACAGTACTAGAGGTAAAGGGGGAGAGGGGGCTAGGAACGACAATAGATGTTATCGTTTACAATGGGGTTATAAGAAGCGGGGACACGATAATCATCGGGGGAAAAAACAAACCCTGCGTCACTTCGGTAAAGGCGCTGCTGAAGCCGAAGCCCCTTGATGAGATAAGAGACCCGTCCGAAAGATTCAGCAATGTGAAGGATGTAAGTGCGGCTACCGGGATAAAGGTGGTTGCCTCGGGGCTTGAAGATGTTTTTGCCGGTGCCCCGCTGAGAGTTGCAGGAAATGATATGGATGAGGATATAAGCAAGATAAAAAATGAGATGAAAATAGATATAAAGACAGAGGAGGAGGGAATAATAATAAAGGCAGATGCTGTGGGTTCCATAGAGGCACTTGCGAATATTTTTAGAGATGTGCCGATAAGAAAAGCGGATGTGGGACATATCTCTAAGAAGGACGTTGTGGAGGCAAAAACAAATGAGAATCCTGTCAATAGAGTTGTACTCGGATTCAATGTGAAGGTTCTGCCGGAGGCGGAGAAGGAAGTGATTTCATCCGATGTTAATATAATCAGCAGCAGAGTAATCTATCATATTCTGGAAAGCTTTGAGGAATGGAAAGAGCAGAAGGCCATAGAAATCGAGGAGGAAAGAAGAAAGGAAATCGTTCATCCCGGCATGATACTATTTCTCCCGGACTGCACTTTCAGGGTGAACAAGCCAGCAGTTATAGGTGTGAGGGTGCTGGGTGGGGAGATAAGGTCCGAGCAGAAGCTGATGCGAGAGGACGGCAGAACCATTGGGAAGATAAAAAGTATACAGAAGGAGAGCAGAACCGTGGAAAAAGCCACGCAGGGTATGGAAGTTGCCATATCTATTGAGGGGGCAACGGTGGGAAGGCAGATAAAGCCGGAAGATGTGTTTTATGTGGATATGCCGCAGGAGGCGGTCAGAAAACTAATCGACATGAAGTTATCCCCGGATGAACAGGATATAATAGACAAAGTTATAAAAATAAAACGCAAGGGCGACAAGTTCTGGGGCACGTGATGACAACCTAAGGTACATATCGTTTTTTAAATTTTCATATATATATATAATAGCAACCTGAATCGGTTTTCATCCCGTGGTTTCATGTCTGATCAGGATGATGTGCAGTGCTCAATGGCATTCTCTCCTGCCTCACGGAAGGCACGGGAAACACCGCCCACCCCCAGCTTAACTCCGCCGAAAATCCGTGATACCACCAGTGCATGCTTCTTTAAATCATATTTTTCCAGAAGTTTCATCAGTACCCTTCCAGGATGCCCAACCTCTCCATCATCCCTGAATGCCGTTATCTCGTCTCCATCAAAAAATCGCATGGCATAGCAGTGGTGGCATGCCTTTTTATGCAGTCTCCTATGAATCTTGAGTATTTCTGGCATCTTCTCAGGGCTGTCCAGTAGATACAGGTGAGCGAAGAAATGAGAACGCCTTATGGTCAGTTTCACGGCTGAGAGTTCCTGCATCGATATGAATAGCCGCAGATAATTTTAATGATTTGCTTTTGTTAGCACCTTAGCTTTGTCCCACAGCCGGGAACGTAGATACTTTTTTATATTGCAGAAACATGTTTTAATTGGTGGGGCAAGATGAAAGCAAAAATAGGAATAGCAATTATGGTTGTTGCCATGTTTCTCGGAACAGCGGCAATGGCAGGAATGAATACCGGTTTTTTGGGTGATACTGCGGAAAAACAGGTGGAAATGGAAACAATGAAGTTTTCTGCGTATTCTTCAACGCCGAACGTGAAGGGAGAAGGGGACTACTTCACTATTGATTTTGAGGGAGAAACAAATTACTTGAGGAAGCCATCTTATCCGATTATGCCTTATAAATCAGAAGTTCTCACGTTTCCGTTCGGAACTAAAATCGAGGGCATAGATATTGAAGTGGGCAACGTGCAGATGATGCACCTTGACAAAAAAATAGCCCCGGCACCGGAACCTGTACCGCTGAACGGAGCTGCACCAAAAGCAGCAAAGGAAGGTGAGGTATACGAAAGTAATGAGGCTTATCCTTCAAACTGGGTCACATATAATATGGGGGCTGGTATTGAAGACGGAAAGCATGTTATATTTCTTTCAATTCGTGCATTTCCCGCACGTTACACCCCGTCAACAAACGAACTTGAATACGTGGATGAGATGAACATTGAAGTAAAATACACTCCTCCGGAAAAGCCAATGCTTACAAATGATGTTTACGATCTGTTAATCGTTGCCCCGTCCGATTTCGGTAATACCCTTCAGTCCCTCGTTGACCACAAGAACAGCTATGGAATGAGAACAATTATGGTAACACTGGATGAAATTTACAACAGCAATTATTTTGCTGTACAGGGCAGGGATGGTGCAGAGAAGATAAAATACTTCATTAAGGATGGGATAGAGCAGTGGGGAATAAAGTACGTTCTGCTCGTTGGCGGAAAGACCTCGTATATTACGGGAAACTGGGGTTATGACGGTCCAACAAAAGTGGATGACAGTTTATGGTGGACGCCTGTAAGGTATGCAGCACTCGATGACCAAGCAGAGAGAGGATACCCAAGCGATTTTTACTTTGCAGACATTTATGATGCCGATGGAAACTTCTCTTCATGGGATGAAAACGGAGATGGCATATATGCCGCATGGTCATTTAGATACGGAAAGGACCCGATTGACGGATATCCTGATGTATATGTCGGCAGGCTTGCATGCAGAAGCTTGAAGGAAGTTCAGACCGTGGTAAATAAAATCATCACGTATGAGAGCACACCTGCAGACCCATCATGGTTCAACAACATGCTGCTTGTTGGGGGAGATACGTTTCCCGGAGATAAATTTATTGACGGAGAAATAACTACGGAGCATCATTTCAGCTTTATGCCATCCGAGTTCCAGGCAACAAAACTCTTTGTGTCTGATGGGTCATTACCTTTTCAGGGGCAGGAAAGTAAACTCGGCGGCAAACTAGCATGGATGAATGTGATATCCACCTTCAGTGAGGGATTCAGCTTCGTGGCGTTTGACGGACATGGAAGCCCTACAGCTTGGGCAACACATTTCCAAGACAACCGCGATATTTGGCTTAACGGTTTGATGACATATAACATGGATTTACTTCATAACGGAGAAAAACTGCCGGTCGTCAGCGTCGGCGGTTGTCACAACAGCGAATTTAACATCAGTCTTTTGGATTTCCAGAAGAATGCATGGACATACCAGCCAACCTATGAATGCTGGAGCTGGCATCTCGTGAAAATGGAAGGGGGTGGTTCCATTGCAACTCTTGGATATGCAGGGCTTGGATATGGTGCAACGGGGGATGGTAATAAGGACGGCATACCTGATTGTATACAATATAACGGCGGATATATAGAGGCGAAATTATTTGAGGCATATGGGCATGACGGAAAGGATATACTTGGAGAAGCTTTCGGTCAGTCAGAAATACAGTATGCTAATTCATTCCCGCCGATGGATGACAGGATAGATTGCAAGACAATAGAGGAGTGGGTACTGCTTGGAGACCCATCTCTGAAAATCGGGGGCTATTCATAATCATAGCCCATCTCTTTTCCCATAATTTTTAAACATCTCTCTTTTAATTTTTCCTTGAAGCATATTTTTCTTTATAAAATTCAAGCGAGAAAACCCAGACCTTTAGGTCTGGGATGAATCGCCTGGAAAATCATAAAACGCCGATAGGCGTTTTCTTCCCCTTGAGGGGAAAGCCACGCAATTTATTGCGTGGAAGGGGTGACAAATGATGAGGGGGTATGTTACCGCTTTCTTGGTGATGCCTTTCCTGAATTTCCAACAGGTTCTACCTTCAGAAGGAATATTGCTTGTCGTGATTGATATCATAATTTTGTCAAGGAAAAAAATAATCCTCCGGTAGATAGGGCTTGAGCGATTATAGTATTGATACGATAAGTACAGAGTTGGTTTTGTCTACAAATTCGGGACATGAAAAGTCCCTATCGGATACAGGACATAAAAGGGTTTAAATATGAGAAAGATATTGTTTTGGTAATTATGGGTGGAACTATTAATACTAAGAAAGATAAGTTAATGGTGAGGGGTAATGGCAAGGCGAAAATCTCTATTTTTAGAGACCCTATCTATAAAGATATGGAATTTTCAATAGATATTGTCAAATTAATTGATACCCCTCAGATGCAAAGACTCAGGGGGGTACTGCAATTGGGTTTAGTTTCTTGGGTATTTGTAGGTGCAACTCACACAAGATTCCAACATTCGTTGGGTACTATGCACATAGGTGGCAGAATCATAAAAAATCTCATTCAGCGAGGTAGCAAAGGTATTGACAATGAAGATTGCATGGAAATGATTATGGTTGGATGTTTATTTCATGATGTAGGCGTTCCTGCATTTTCTCATACCCTATATGACCATGGAATTTTGGGAGAAAAAGACAACCATGAGTTGAAGAGTGCGATAATTGCTAAAAACGTAATTAAAAGCATTCAAAGCAATTTTTCATTCACAGGAGAGGATATTTATAACCTAATATACCCCATTAAAAATACTGTAGAAACAGATATTATTTCTGGAACGATAGATGCTGATAGAATAGACTACCTTAATAGAGATTCACTATATACCGGCGTGTCATATGGCTCGATTGATGATAGAATTATATTGGAATTGAAGGTAGATGACGGGAGATTGATCCTGAAAGAAAAAGGGGTGCCCCCTGCTATTTCTTTGTTATTTGCCCGCACTTCAATGAAAGAAAATGTTTATGATCACCGAACAAGCAGAATACTAGGGGGGCTAATCTCAAGAGGGGTATGGCGTACGATTAGAGATAAAAGGATTAATAAGAAAGACCTTTTTGGTATGAATGATGCAGAATTGCTTTCAATATTGAGGGGCGAAAAAGAGGCAAAAGGTTATGTGAGTGCTATAGAAAACCGTGCATTTCCTAAACTTGCAAAAACATGGAGTTTAAGGGAGGTAGCAGACCATATAAGGGATTTACAAATGATTAGGGAAAATATGGAAAAGAGGCTTGAGATAGAACGAGAACTCGCAAAAAAAATTGGTGTAGATGGAAATCAGGTATATCTGGACATACCTGATTTAAATAGGTATACCATAAATGAAGCTAATATTCCTGTTGGTAAATCCAATGGAAAAAAACTTAAAGAATACCCCTTGGCCAAATCTATAGGGGAAGCATATTCTAACTTATTTTCTATAAGGTTATATGTGCCCAAAGACCGCATAAAAATTGCATCTAATAAGTTCAACTCAGTATATGATTTAAATTAAAAATGTATAGTATCTTCTATTAGGGTTTAGCAGTTATAGATTTGCTGATTTTCCATTTCTTCATGTCTTATGAAATTAGGCCGGGAATACTGCGTGGTCTGTAGCGAAGCGTAAGACCCGCAGATGAGAGGCCGTTTCTTAACCCATCAACTATTGTATTTCTGTCGTGCGCGGCAGACCATAAGGTCTGCCCCTAAACGGCACGACAGGAGTCTAAAAGAATGAACAATATAAATAGCGGTAGCTATAAAAAGAATGTGGGTGACACCCGGAATAACTGGGT
>CAZSHJ010000026.1:0-20897 GCA_964606745.1 uncultured Thermoplasmatales archaeon
ATATAATTGGATGTTAAAAAAGATGAGTAGGCTTCTCATCTGCGGGTCTTACGCTTCGCTACAGACCATGCAGTATTCCCGGCCTAATTTCATAAAATAAATTTCCCTTACTCTTCCTTACTTATTTTTCTTGCTCTGGGACCCCTTTTTGTTATTTCTATTTCAAATTCCACTTTTTCCCTTTCCTTTGGAGTGAAGTTTGCATCGTCAGCATGAATGAAAATATCGTCTTTGAATTTTTTTGATTTTATAAAACCGTAATTTCTTTTTTCAAACCATATTTTTATCGTTCCCCTGTGTACCTCGTTTCCTTCCAATTTATTCCAGCACTCGGAACAGTAAAGGTTTCCGCAGATGGGACATTCATACACCTTTCCTTCATACGATACAAGGTCTTTTTCGCACATGCTGCATTTCATATACTCTCTCAGTTCATCTGTACATTCCCCGCATACCACCACGGCGGGATTGAGCAAATCTCTCAATTTATTATTCATGTTACTCCAACTTTATTTTTTTCTGCGATTTATACTTTCCCTCGTATATTCTTTCCGGTGCGGACTTAGTCTCCTCAAATACTATCTGGCATATCCTGTCTCCGGAGGAAATAATTAATTCTTCTCTTGCATTGAAACATGAGATAGTAAGTGTACCTTCAAATCCTATGTCTACCTTGCCAAATGACGACATTATGCCCTTCCTTGCATATGTGGAACGAAGCCACAACTGTGCCGTATTATTGCCCAGCTTTATGTACTCCAGTGTGCCGATGGCGAACCATTTCATGGGAGGTATGACCGTATTCTCTCTGATTTTCCCATCCACCATGATTTCTCCTACAGACAGGTCATATCCGTTTGGGGTAAGATTCCCGGGATTGAAAGGCTCTATTGATATTTCGCCCTTTCTGAGCGAATCCTTGATGTCTGCATCGGATAGTATCATATTTCTTAATACCTGCTAGCTTAAAAATTTTAACACAAAAGTATATTTTAAACTATCCATACCTACTCCCTTCCTGTTAACGTCAGGTATATGCCATATACAATAAGCGATGCACCTATCACCAAAAATATTGTTATTTCTTCTTTCAGGATTAAATATGATAAGATAATTGCAGATAGCGGAATCAGATTTAGAAAGATGGCAACTTTGGTCGCATCCGTGGCAGCAAGCGCATCATACCATGCAACATACGCAAAGACGGAACAAAGTATGGCAAGATACAAAATAATTATCCATCCGTTAAATGAAATTACCGTGCTCAACATATCCTTGTTTATGAACGGGATGAATAGTATCGTTCCCAGAATAAATACGTAGGTTGTCACGGTGAATGGGTCGTATCTCTCCAATATTTTCTTGCCGACCACGGAATATACTGCCCAGCATATTGCAGAGAGGATAATCATTGCATTCCCTTTCATTGAGGTGCCAAGGGCGAACGAGCCGCTACCAACCACGAATACCACCCCCAGAAAACCCATCATTATGCCGCCCGCCTTCCTGGCCGAGAGTTTCTCCTTCAAAAACATCGAGGAGAGTATTGCTATAAAGATGACATTCGTGTTTATCAGTATTGCCGAGCTGGCCGCCGTAGTATATTTTATTCCAGTGAACTGAAATATATAAAGAAGGGTTACACCTGTCAGTGCCAGCACGGTAATGACAGGCAGCTCCCTTAAAGGAATTTTAAGAGATTTCTTTTTTACCAGCAGTATGAGGAGCATGAAGGGTGATGCCACGGCAAACCTAAGAAAAGCAATTGTTACCGGAGAGAGTTCCTCAACCCCGACTTTTACTGCAATGAACGAGCCGGCCCATACAAGGGAAA
The DNA here is from genome assembly GCA_964606745.1 of uncultured Thermoplasmatales archaeon. GTDB lineage: Archaea > Thermoplasmatota > E2 > UBA202 > DSCA01 > VBQP01. Next base: position 1,835 of record CAZSHJ010000026.1, read on the forward strand.
CCATTGGTAAGATAATGTCACGCCTATTCATGTTTGGCCCGTTATATGCCCAAATTAAATATTATTACCTCACGGCTGTCCTCATAGATATTCTCACCGTAAATCTTCACATCCAGCATGTGCCTGCCGATGGCTTTCTCGTTCCATACCCACTGGTACGGAGGCTCTTCCGGCGAAGCTTTGAGGATGTCGTCGACATAGAATTCGACTTTATCGGAAGATGGTGCGCTCACATTCACGGTAATCTTTCCAAGAATTATTGTGTTTCCCGATTGGACGGGCATTATCTGCCTGTCGTTTACATAAAGATATCCGCCCGCCGGTTTTTCAATTCCCCCGATATGTACATGGAGTGTCGGGGAATACCACCATGTTTGCCCCTTTATTTCCTCCGTTCCATCAGTCCCATTCAGAATTTCGTGATATGATTCGTTTGTCCTTTCCTTGACCATTCTGAGATAGGGGTGATTTGCACCGTACACTGAAGGGGCAATCGTATTTTCGTATATCTGGTCAACTCGGGCTTTAGCCACAACATATATGTCCGTTGCATCCCCGGGCATGATTATCTTCTCGCTCCATGTCATTCCGTGGGTCTGCCCGTTCTTCGCACCGTCCCATCCCGTCCCTCCTGTATACTCTCCGTCAAAATCGGCATGGTCGGAACATATAAAATCCGGATTGTTTATCGGGTCGGGGTTCGTGCTCCACTGGATTGACGTATGGTCAACAACGAGACTTCCGTTAACCTGCCATTCAACAGTGACTTCGTTTCCAACGACGACATTCCGGGGCGATATCCATCTCACGTATGGCTGTGCAAGGTCTATCTGATGCAACATGAATCGTTTCACCTCTGCCCCGTACCCCGGCAGGTTATCATTTCCGAAGCACCATTCAGGTGGGTTCTTCACGGTGGAAAGCTCGGGTGAAACCCATAATATGCCGGCACCTGGATAGTTTCCGAAAACCTCATCCTTCACATACTCGTCCTCTGCCGGATTTCTGGCAACGTCGGCACCATATGCCCATGCAGCAAGACAGCCTGCTGCCTCATACCCGACGGTTGTTGGAATCGTTCCGATATTGTTTGCATTGAGATTTCCGCCGAAATCACCCATATAAGAACCAAGACGCAGGCATGCAACATCATAAAAATAAAAATCTGGAGGGGCATATAAATATTCCTTGCCCGAGATAGGGCTTGATGCTTTTACGTCTTCGTGGGTTGACGACCATGGGTAAAGGAGCATCCTTGCACCACCGTGGAAATCCGTTCCCACCCTGATGAGATGATGGTCTATGAATTCCCTCAGCGTTTTCCCATTTACGCTGTCCCAGCACTCCGGCGGGCCGGAACGCCCGGGGCCGTCACAATCCGCTTCCCTGTTCAAATCCCAGCCATGAGCATCGGTCCGCTGGCAGTGGTCAAAACCATAGGGATTCTGGCTCACCCCCATGTATATCTCACGGTTGTCAATGAGGTATTTCAGCCATGCATTATCATTTTCTCCGAAAGCATGTCTCATGAGCCAGTCGGCAAACCAGTACATTGATACTGTTCCTGCAGTCTCATCACCGTGAGGGCTTCCCAGGAAAAGCACCTCGGGCTTATGGAAGCCGGATGATTCGTTCGTGATGCGGACGTAATAGATATCATAATCGCCGGCCTTTCCCGTGTTGTAAAGCTCGTTTGTCTTGAACACTTCGATGTATTCGGGGTATTCTTCTTCCAAATTTTTGTACCATTCTACAAGTTGGTTATAGCTGTCAGGCTTGGCATACCATGAACCGGCGGATAAAACACGGGCTGACGCACCTCTGTAGTTAGGAAATAATGTCATGCCGCTTCCCGAAATAAATATCAATATCATGAGCAATGCAACTATTTTCTTTGCCATGACTTTGTAACAGATGAGTACACTTAAGCATTGGGATTTGAAATATCACGCTAAAACCTTTTTAAAGGATGAGCGTATACCCATCTAAGGTGATTTATTGGGTAATGTAAGACCAACATACATAAAACGGGTGGCAATCAAGCTGGTTGAACAGCTTCCGGACCACTTCTCGAATGATTTCAGTGCCAATAAAGATGAAGTATCCGAGCATACCAACATAAACAGCAAGATTATGAGAAATCGCATAGCAGGATACATCTCAAAAATGTTTGAGGATAATAAAGGCAAAAATGAAGTCGAAAGAGAGAATTGAGGAAGCCATTAAATCGATAAAGGAAGGAAATTTTATTCTCATATACGATGCTGACGGGAGGGAGGAAGAAACGGATTTTATCGTAGGAGCAGAATTTGTCGGTGAAAAAAACATATATCGAATGAGGCATGATGGCGGTGGATTGATTTTTCTCATGGTTCATCGTGATATCGGGGACAAACTGGGACTCCCGTATCTTTCGGATGTATTTTACAAGAGTGCGGCAAAATGGCCCGTTCTCAAGGAACTCATCCCGAATGACATTCCATATGACACGAAATCATCATTTTCCATAACCATAAACCACCGCAAGACATTCACGGGTGTAACCGATGTTGATAGGGCAATGACAATGCATGAATTTGCAAAACTTGCCGGCATAATAAGTGATATGAATGAGACAAAGGCACAGCGGGCATTCGGGGAAAACTTTCGGGCACCGGGGCACGTTCCAATATGCATGGCCTCATCTGAGTTGTTACAGGAAAGAAGGGGGCATACCGAGTTATCCGTGGCTCTTGCTGTTATGGCAGGCATAACTCCTATCACGGCGGGATGCGAGATGATGGATTACGGACACAGCCTATCGAAGGAAGATGCCATGGAATATGCCGAAGAAAATAAACTTGTTTTTCTTGAGGGACGGGAAATCGTGGAGGCATGGAAAGAATGGCAAAGGTGATGGCAACAGGGGTTTTTGACCTACTCCATATCGGTCATCTTCATTATCTGAAAGAGGCAAGGAAACTCGGGAGCGAACTCATTGTAGTCGTTGCCACCGATGAAACGGTCAGGAAAAGAAAACATAATCCCATTATTCCGCAGGAAATGAGGAGGGAGTTAGTTGAAGCGTTGAAGCCCGTCAATAAAGCCGTTGTGGGTCACTCTGACGACGACCTCATGATAGTCGAGGAGATAAAACCAGATATCATAGCCCTGGGGTATGACCAGAAAATAGGAGAGCTGGAAAAAAGACTGAAAGAGAGAGGTATCGATGCTAAGGTAGTAAGATGCACCAGGTATTCGGATTATGACCTAAACGGCACAAGAAAAATCATAAGTAGGATTGAGGAAAAGATAGAAAAGAATGAATTGTATAAGGGTACAGGATGAAAAAAGTAGGGATTGCCGATACGACATTTGCAAGATATGATATGGGGGGTGCTGCCATAGATGAGTTGAAGAAGAATACCTCTCACATAAAAATAGAGCGGTATACGGTTCCGGGAATAAAGGATCTGCCCGTTGCCGCAAAGAAGTTGATAGATGGTGGTTGTGATATTGTTATGACCCTCGGGATGCCGGGCGCTCAGCCGATAGACAAGCAATGTGCCCATGAGGCATCACTGGGTCTTATAGCCGTTCAGCTGATGACAAGTACTCATGTTATGGAAGTTTTCGTTCATGAGGATGAGGCGAAGGACGATAAGGAGTTGAAGTGGCTGGCGGACCGGCGGACAAGGGAACATGCAATTAACGCTGTCGCTCTCCTTTTTCACCCCGGAAAATTGACGGAAAAGGCAGGAACAGGGCAGCGCCAGGGTTTCGATGATGTCGGGATGCTGTAATAGAAAATATCAGGTTAAAGATGAAGCCTCCGAATGTCGAGATAATCCGCAGTAAGAAGAGAAAGAAAACCGTTCAGGCCAAGGAAGTAAACGGGAAGTTATACGTTTACCTGCCCGCCGGCATGGATGAGGGGAAGGAGAAAAAGTATATCGACAGGATTGTAAGGAAGGTGGAGGAGCGTAAGAGAAGACAAAAACTTAACGATGGTGAATCGTTGGTCAGGCACGCTCGTGAGTTGAACAAAAGATATTTTGAGGGAAAACTGAAATTCGATATAAAGTATGTTACAAACCAGAATTCGAGATTTGGAAGCTGCACAACGGAAGACGGAACCATCAGAATATCCGACCGTCTGGCAGATATGCCCTCTTGGGTAAGGGATTATGTCATAGTTCATGAGCTGGCACATATTATCCAGCCAAACCATTCAAAGAAATTCTGGGAACTGGTCAACCGCTACAAATACACAGAGAGAGCAAGAGGATATCTGATGGCAGTCGGCATGGAATCGGACGATGAAGTGAAAAAGTAATGAGATGATGAACGTTTAATTTATGAAGACTACCGATTTGGCTTTTACATTATTATTCAGAAAGCGTAGGAATGCCGATGTTGCCGGAAAGACGGCAAATAAATCCCGATTAGATATGGTGAGACATATTGATTATTGGTAGGAATTATGCCACAAATCATCACTATCCAAATGATTATATAAGGGTTTACTTTTCAGGTGTGAAAATGACGAAGGGCTTCTATCAACATCTCAGAGAAACATGGAAAAAACCTGATACTTCCTATCAATCTCCTCAGTGGGAACGTATGATAGAGTGGAGGAAGGCAGGAAGCACGGTTCGCGTTGAAAAACCCACGCGTCCGGATAGGGCACATGCACTGGGATACAAGGCAAAGCAGGGCTTTATAGTGGTAAGGACAAGGGTTAGAAAAGGCGGGTTGAGAAAGCAACGTTTGAATTCCGGAAGGAAACCATCAAGAATGGGTGTACTCAAAATCACGGCAGGAAAATCCACTCGAAGAATGGCGGAGGAAAGAGTGGCGAGACACTATCCAAATATGGAGGTGTTGAATTCATACGAGATTGGAGCTGATGGGAAACATCACTATTACGAAGTCATTCTGGTGGACAGAAGCCATCCTGCCATAGCCAACGATAAAGATATCAAATGGATAACTGAAGAGAAAAACAGGGTGTATCGGGGAAAGACTTCCGCAGGCAAGAAGGGCAGGGGACTGGAAAACAAAGGCAAGGGTGCCGAAAAAGCAAGACCCAGCGTAAGGGCCAACAATAGAAGAGGAAAGTAGGAATGGAATCCCCTTTCCATTACATCCTGCTGAGAATATTTTGTTATCCTACTGAAGCAGAAGATAAAGTCAGGGAGGCATTATTATTTGTTGCATACGGTAAGAAGGCGGAGGCGGCAAATAGGATGGAGGAACATACACTTGAAGGAAGTTTTGGAGATAAAATAAAAGTTATGGAGATAAAAATTGAGAAGGCCAGAGATATAAAGAATTTCTGTCGAAATATATTTTCACTGTTGGACGAAAAAAGAATCGGCAGGAATGTTGATGACAGATGTTTCTTCAACTTCAGATTCAGTAAGGAAAAAGCTCTGGAAGGTCATATCGTAACTGCGTATGATAACAATGCCATATCATTCAAGGGAAAAATAAAAGCATATCCATCCTCTAGGGAAAACGCGATGAATAGCATTGCCAAAGCAATGCATGAATACCATAATAATTAATAATGAGAATTGCATATCTTTTTAATGGAAAAGGCAGGGGTTACATGCCCCAACTGCGGCAAAGATTTTGAAGTTAATGTGAACGCAACCCGTGGGAAATGTCCATATTGCAAAATATCACTCGTTTTTGAAAATGCCGTGGTGAAAAGAAAGAGCCCTACAACCGGTAAAGAGCCGATTGAGAGTCAGTCAGAAACAAGAATACAAAAAGGGATATCGGGGGTGAATGTTGACATCTCGCGCATCGAAAATGCCGTGGACGGGCTTGTTGGGGCTGCTGTGTCAAATCCCAAAAAAATTTCGGATGTGGCGGTTATAGAATCGATAGAACTGGAATCAGATTACCTGCCTCTGGAGAAAAAAGTGGATAAGATATTAAAAGCTATAGGGTGAAAACCCACACCTCGCTTTCTTCCGGCAGGTCATCCCTTTCAATTTCTATTTCATTGGCAACATGCCGTATATCGTAGTACTCTCTGGCATTACTCAGGAATGAGTCTACCCTTTCTATCGGCAGTGACAAACCTCCGACCTTGTAATGCATCGGTACAACAACCTTCGGCTTTATCTTTTTGCATACCTCTATCGCCTCATTTCCATCAATAGTAAAAATGCCACCTACCGGAATAAACAGTATGTCAACGTTACCTATCCTTTTTGCCATATCATCATCGATTACACGGCCCAAATCACTGAGGTGACAGAATGTTATCCCATCCACTGTGAACTTGAATATCGTTATCTCTCCTCTTTTTTTCCCCTGCTCCTTGTCATGGTATTCCTTTAGGGAGTCTATCTCTATTCCGTCTATGCTTCTATTTCCATCCCTTAAAACCACCATTCCTTCCTTTTCCACGGATTTTACCTTGTTGTGGTCATAATGTTCATGGGAAACCAGTACGATATCCGCCCTGACATATGGTGACGGGATACCTATCGAACTTCCATCGTGCGGGTCTGTCACAATGGTCAGGTTGTCTGATACCTCAAAACAGGCATGACCGTGCCATCTTACCTTTATCATCTAATCTTTACCCCCTAGTGCTCTTTTTATCTTAATCCACAAAGTTTCTTCTGTGGCAGGAACGTTCTCATGCCATCTCCCACCGAACCATAACCGCATATTTCCGGAGTTATCGATACTTACTGCCATCCTCTCTTTCTTTACCATATCATCCAGATTGCCTCGAAATACAGGAATATCTTCATGTAATTTATCTTTTATTTTTACCTCCGCCTTCTTCCCCTTTACTGTCATAAATGCATTGTCTGGTCCAATCTCCTCCGCTAAAATCGCTCTCTTTGTTTTCCTTGTTGTCATCTTTCTTGCATTCTTTATCCATTCCATAAACCTCTTTTCCGATACTCCTATTTTGCCCGCAATGCTTTTGTCAGCTTTGGCAAGATCGTCAATAGTGAATATTTTACACTTCTCGAGTTTTTTCCGAAATGATTTTCCCACGCCCTTCACATCTGTAAGCAGGCGCACTTTCATGGTATTATCCTTCCATTTGGCAAGCAGCTGTTCGCCTATTTTGGTCGCCCCGGATACTTTTTTGATACTCATTTCTCTTAAGTCATAAACGCTTTTTATTCCCGCCTTCTTTAAAACTTTTTCATACTTCGGACCTATGCCCTCTATCTCAGTAACTTTCATAATCCCTATAGTGTATCATAGTGGCAATATAAAAAATTTAAGTGAAAAACATTTTAATTCGGTGGCACGTTGCAGTCTGATGGAAAAAATGCCGCTTGTCTATATACGGAGGGGCAAGGTCATAGAGGGAAAGAAGCGTTTTAATGCCGTCGAAAAGCTTAAAGAGATAAAAAAAGAGCATAAAGAGGTTTACACAGTCGATATGGATGGCATCAAAAGGAACAAGCCGAATCTCGGCATCTACAGGAAGATTTCCCGCAAGCCGTTCCTGTGGATAGATTCCTTCCCGAGGTGCCTGGAGGATGTGATGGATCTGATAATAGTGGGGGCAAGCAGGGTGACAATAGGCGATATCATTGATGACGACGAACTGAAAAGGATAAGGGATATGTGCGAAGGGGAACTGTATCTAAGGGGCGATAACGCAGCGGAGGCAGCGGAAAAGGCCGGAAGATTTGGGTTTGACGGCATTGTTATCGTATCCCCGAAGGAAAAGGTGGATGTACCTGCATGGGGTGTATATCCGGCAGAAGGTATAATCAAAAAGCTGGGGTAAAATATGGAGAAATCCAAACAAATGGTAGCATTCCTGTTCCAGAGAAGCGGAAAACAAAAATTGGATGATAACGATATTTATAAAACTCTCTCCTATGAACTCGGGTGGTTTACCCCTTCCCAGTCCAGAAGCTTTATAAAAGACTGCTTGGGCAAAGAGTTGCTGAAGGAAAAGGGTGGCGGCTACATGCCAAATTTTGACTACGAGAGAATGGAGATACCACTGGGATTCAAAGTGGATGGAAGCATGATTGACAGGAAAAATACCGGAAATGGAAGAGCAGATGTTCTATCATTTATCGTTTCGGAAATCGAAGAGAAAGGCGTAGACAGGAATGTCGCGGATGAAATGATAAAAAAATTGGCTGAGAATAGGAAAATAATCCCGGAAGTTGCAGCATTAGTCATAGCCAGGAAATATGATCTGGATACAGTCCCATTTCTCCGTGATGTATGGGATATTATAAAAGATATGTAAGCATTATCGGCAAAATCAGCACTCCCATGCACAAGCTTCTTCGTACCCCCAATTCAAGGCATAGCAATCCTATGAATGTGCCGGTAATGAGGGTAACAATGCCGATAAATCCTGTGAACAGGAGTATCATGGCAGAGATAAAAATCACCGACAACTTTACCAGCATGCCATAAGGAATGGATGATATATGTTCTGCAACCTTTTTTCCCAGAAGTTTGGTTGCATAATAGGAAAAACATGCTGCAATTATTACGGCTATGAACAAATAGCACAGTGAGTATGGAGGTATAACGGCATTCCATCTATCCACACTCATTATTTCGTTTACAACAATTGCACTCCCGCTTCTTGTTTTCCCGATTATGAAAAGCACCGAGAGCACAAAAAACGACGTTGCGGTATTCACAGCCGAGAGTGTTATAATGATATTTTTTCTGTCCTTCTTGCCCCTTGCGACCATCGCCATTATTGTTGCCACTGCCGATGTCACCCCCGGCAGAATTGCAACGATGGAGCCTGCCACAACACCGGTCCCGATATCCTTGCATCCATCGGTGAAATCAAATTTTTCCTCATCCAGTTTCTGCTCGGGAAGGAAATCAGTATTGAAGGAATGTAACAACGTGGGAATGCCGAAAAGCCCTGCAAGGGCAGGAAACAATAGAGATGCATTTGCCCCAATGGGTGATGACACGCTCATGTTCATTGCCTGTATACCGAATATGCCGGACAGCAAAAAAATCAAAGCGGCATACAGTACATGCTTCATGCTTTTCTCCGTTCCCACAAGAACTATCGATACGGCAAGCAGAATCCACGGCATTATATCCTCCAGCACCCAATAAAAATTGGTGGGAGGCCCCATCAGAAATCTGAATGGAATCAGGAGCATAAAAGCCATAACCACTGCACCGAAACTGCCTGCTGCGGAGAGGCTTATCGCTTCGTATCCTCTTCCCTCCAGAAGCATGGAATGGGCAGGCAGGAGCACCAGGGCGGTATCCTCCTCCGGTGCCCCCAGAAATGTCGAGGGTATTATATTGACAAACGTATGAGCTATGGAAGTAGAAATGATTATCACACATACCAGAATCGGAATCAGCCCGTTTTCGATAAAACCGACCGAGGATAGGCAAAATATTATGCTTCCGGAGAAGGAAAGGAGAATCAACGCTATATTATTAACATGAAAACCCGGTACCATACCGGTTATGCATCCGAGTGTTGCCCCGATGAAGGCAAACGATACTACGAGAAGCAGTTCCATCATTTTAATCTATCTTCGTCACTCCGTGCTCTTCCTCCTTTATTTCCATGTACATGCACAATTTTTCCGGGTCGTATTTGAACATTGCTTTCACGTAAACATGCTCGTAATTTTCTACATTCAGACTGGTTTTTTCCGGATAAAACACCTTTATTTTATATTTTCTGTCAAAGTCTGTCAGGTAAAAATAGTCCCCGTGAATGCCATTTATGTAGCCTGTAACATTGACATTCGTTCCCGCATATTCCATAAAGTTCTCCGAAAGGTCCCAGAGAGGCATGCCCTCCCCGTCCCACTTTTCAGATATTTTCACATAGTCTGCGGAAATTTCAATTTGACCGTCGTACCTCTCGACTTTCCCGGAAACTTCCACTCTGTCACCATAAAATGCGCCTGTTGAACCGTAAATAAAAACCTTTGTTGAGTAATTACCATCCTTTATGGTAAGAACTTCGGATTTTTCACTGCATTCCTTCGCCACAACCATGCCCTGCACCACCACCATCTTCCCCTCATACTTTTCCACATCGGATATGCTTATCTCCGTCGGATGAGAGAACATACCGAGAAAATAAAGACACAGAATGAATATGACGGCACCCGCAAGGTATGCATATTTTCTCATATATCACTCCAAACCACTAGAAGCGATTAAAAATTTTTCGGTTTTTCCCTCGGAACGGGAACGATGCTTCATGATTGTTGCAATTCTCTCCTCCATTTCATCGTCTCTTTTTCCCTCCACCTTATCAAGGCGCACGACCGTCTTTGCCATGTGGTCTATACTTCTCCCGCCGAATGGTTTTACCTCGTCACCGCTGGAGTATACCTGGGCTGTCAAAACTACAGGTATGTGCTTTTTGCGTGCTGCTATCTGGAGATTCACAAGCTGCCGGGTTAGAGAGCGGGTTGATGTTCCTTCATCCTTCTCCATACCCAGACGGTAATAGAGGTTAATGCTGTCGACTATTATTAGTCCTGCATCTATCTTTATCGCCTTCCCGACCATTTCCTCCTGCTCCTCCAGGGAGTATGGTGAAAAGAACAGTATTTTTTCCATGATTTCCCTGTCATTCCTGCATATCTGGGAAACCCTCTCTTTTGAAACACCCTCTGTGTCTATAAAAACGGCTCTTTTACCATCGGAGGAACAATTTCTTGCCAGCTGAATGCACACGTTTGTTTTGCCTGTCCCTCCCTCCCCGTATATTTCGGTTAGGATTCCTTCTTCGATTCCCCCTCCGAGGAGTTTATCAAGTGGCTTACATCCTATGGGGAGCTTTCCGTTTTCCACCTTCTTGCAACATTTAAATGCCTAAAAAGGTTTTGCAGAAGCCAAGTGGATAACTAGCACGCTCAACGATTTTGCCTTCACGATAAATTAAGTTTAGCATCTTTTTAATGTTGATTGTAACAAATTAGTATAAGTTACACATAGTCCACAAAAAATTATTAAAACGCTCCGCTGTTTCGTTTTCCCTATGAGTAAGAAAGATGAATTCTTTTCATTCACGCAGCAGCCCTTGGCAGGCGGCACCCTTTCCAATTGGCTTACGATGCTGGCGGAAAATGCATTCAGAGTGAACCCGAGGTGCATGCCAAGGGCCATTTACGATACAATACTCACTTTTATCACATCTCTGCCAAGATTAATCGAAATGAGGTATGACAAAGAGATAGAAAGAGTTGAACCTGAACCCATATTCATAGTGGGGCACTTCAGGGGCGGGACAACGTACTTCCATTACCTGATGAGTCATGATACAAATATGTCATATATCTCCACTTTTCAAACCATGCTTCCCGGCAATTTCATTTTTATGGAAAAATTTTTCAGGAAAATACTTGCCAATTCACTTCCTGAGACAAGACCCATGGATGATATCAGGATGTCCGCAGACTATCCGTACGAGGAAGAATATGCAGTGGCAAATTTGAGCCGGTATTCCTTTTACCATGGGTGGTATTTCCCGAAGAAAATGAGGGAGTATTTTGACAGGTATGTTCTCTTCAATGTGCCGGATAAAGTCATAAGGGAGTGGCAGCAGGTTTATTCTTACGTCCTGAAAAAGGTTGTGTATAAAAAAGGAAGGAAATGCATCCTTCTTAAAAATCCGCCAAATACCGGCAGGATAAAACAGCTCATAGACATATATCCTGATGCAAAATTTATACACTTGTATCGCAATCCTTACGAAGTATTCAATTCGACGATGAATCTCTATAAAGGAATAATGCCTATCTTTTCTTTGCAGGAGTATGACATGGATGAAATCGAGGAAAATGTTTTTTATTTCTACGAGGCGATGTATGAAAAATTCTTCAGGGAAAAACACCTGATAGAGGATGAGAATTATGCCGAGGTAAGATACGAAGATTTCATCAGGCAGCCGTTGAAAACGTTGGGAGACATATATGCCTCGCTGAATCTACCGGATTTTGAAAAGTCAAAAGGGGATTTCAAGGATTACATAGCCTCTCAGGAGAATTATAAACCGAGAAAACATCCTATGAACAAGGAAATCAAAGACAGAATATATTCCCACTGGCATGACACGATAGACAGATGGGGATACGAATAATTAAATTGTTTATTCTGGCAAAATACATTCATAAGCCTAAAGAGGAAATATACGGCTACGATAAATAATTCCATAAGATGTTCTTTCTCTTATAAGTAACAATGGGTAAAAAGCGATGGATGGCAGTGGTCTTGATCAATGTTATCCTCATTGCAACAGCTGCTTATGCGGCATTACCCGTGACATTCAGACCTGTTGTTCTCAGAAAGTTAACCCCTCAGGTCATAAGCATAAACGATATTCCCACAGGGAGCTTTTACTGTTATGACAGGAATCATCCCGCTAATCTCACCATAGTGGTGGAGGTCACATGGAATAACTGGAAACCGGTCAAAGGAACAGGAGTCACCATTTACGGCTCTGTAGAGGCTACAGATACCAGCACCACTGATTCAAACGGTCTGGCTGTTCTTCGTATGCCCTTTAGTCCGTTGCCGTTCGGGAATCGTACTTATTTTTCCATGATTGTATGGAAGGACAACCATCTTCTGACAAAGGAAGATGCCATATCAATATATTATAAGAATACTCAGCAATTATATAATAACGATAGTTAGGGGATTTTTTACCTGAATATTCTCTGTACTAACACAGTCCCTATGAATGGGTCCTCGCTAAAAAATATTGTGGCCTGCCCAACAAGGTACAAAAAAATGAAAACAATTTATAATCCATGGCAGATACAATTGTATGAATCTTGTATGCCCGCTTGATTTCAGGTACGGAAGAAGTGAGGTTAAAAAAATTTTTAGCGAGGAAAGCCGGCTTTCATATCAGCTTAAAGTGGAAGCGGCACTTGCAATGGCCCATGCAAATCTCGGAAATATCCCTAAAAAGGCTGCCGAGGAGATAACAAGGAAGGCAAACCTAAACTACGTGAAGGTGGAACGGGTAAAGAAGATAGAGGGCGAGATACACCATGACGTCATGGCAATGGTGAAGGCACTGACAGAAGTGTGCGGCGATGCAGGCAAGTATATACATCTGGGAGCGACATCATATGATATAGTAGATTCGGCAAATGCTCTCCAGATCATAAAGGCAGCGGATATCATAAAGAATGACTTGATAGAATTGAAGAAATCCCTGCTAAAACTTGCAGAAAAGTATAGGGATGCAGTCATGCTTGGCAGAACCCACGGACAGTATGCACTACCCATAACATTTGGCATGAAAATGGCGGTTTTTGCTTCCGAGACGGATCGTCACATACAAAGAATCGGGCAATGCAGGGAAGAGATGGCGGTCGGCAAAATGTCAGGGGCGGTCGGCACGGGGGCTGCACTGGGTAAGCATTTCTTAGAGATACAGGATGTTGTAATGAATGAGCTGGGACTCAAGGCAGAAATTCCATCAACTCAGATTGTTGGCAGGGACAGATATATTGCATTCATATCAACACTTTCAAACATTGCCGCCTCGATGGAAAAATTTGCGACCGAGATAAGAAATCTCCAGAGAAGCGAAATAGGTGAGGTGGCAGAATCCTTTGTCAAGAAACAGGTTGGTTCGTCCACGATGCCCCATAAAAGAAATCCGATAATATGCGAGCAGATATGCGGTCTTTCAAGGATTGTGAGGGCAAACCTTCTGCCTGCATGGGAAAATGCCGTTCAGTGGCATGAACGTGATCTCTGCAACTCATCGTCGGAAAGATTCATTATTCCTCACTCTATAATCCTCACCGACTGGATTCTGGTTCAGATGAAAAAAGTTTTTTCCGGGCTGGATGTCTATCCCTCAAAAATGGAGGAAAACATAGAAAGAAGCAGGGGGCTGCCAATGGCTGAGGCCGTGATGATTTTGCTTGTTGAAAAAGGGATGGGGCGGCAGGAGGCACACGAGTTACTGCGGGTTTGCTCCATTGAAGCGGTGAACAGCAACAGGCACCTCAAGGAAGTTCTTCTCGAAAACGAAAGTATAAGGGGTTTGATGGATAGAAAGGAGATAGAACATGCCCTTGATGCCGAGCATTATATTGGCAGTGCAAAGAAAATAGTAGACGTTGCAGTAATGAAATTACAGTGAAATAGGGGCTTTGCCCTAATTTCATAAGATAACGGATATTGGCTGGGTTCATCTGCCAGACCGGTCGTTCAACCAAGGCATTCATATTGACTACGCAGCAAAACGCCTTTCAGTCTTTTCCATTGTTGTTCCCGGCCACTCTCTATTTTCCGACAGCCCCGAAGAATGAAGATATGGGATTTATGTCATTCTGGGAAATGTATAAAAGAAGTTCCCAGAGCTTTTCATTGAAAGCAGAGGATATGCCGTCCAGCAGCAGGGACATGCCTCCGGTGGACTCGTATCCATTCGAAGGATTTTCATTCTCGTTTTTATAGGTGTTGTTACCGTACATATCCATCAAAAGGGCTATGCCGAAGAGTTTGCTACATGCCTGTGATGAACTTTTTGCTATGTAGTCATCATCTCCGAGAAAGTCAGCAATAAGACCCACCCCACTGGTTTGCCCGAATGCCTGAGAAGAATCACCTGCCCTGTATGTATCGTTTCCGGAGAAGTCGGCAAGAATACCAGTACTCAGCTTCTTCATACCATTTGCCCATCCCTCCCCGGCACCCTGAGAATTTTTTTGAGATATGTAACGGTCATTTCCCAGAAAATCGAGGAGGAGTGAGATACCCCCGGCACTGGCGCTTCCTTGGGAATAATCTTCGCTATAATATATATCACTACCGAATATATCCGCCAGCAGGGAGAAGCTGTTCCCGTTTGCAAATCCCTGTGAGTGCTTCCCTGCATGGTATACATCATCACCGCTCACATCTGAAAGTATGGCTATGCCCCCGGCACTGGCGCTTCCCTGGGAGTAGTCCCCGCCTGAGTATACATCATCTCCATTGAGGTCAAGCATGAGGGAAATGCCAGCACATGCATATGACTGTGACCAGTCCCCCGACGTATAAAAATCATTGCCCGAAATGTCGATCAGCATATTTATCCCCAGAAATGAGTTTGCCGCATCGCCCCGATAATAATCGTTTCCGGAAGCATCCAGTACCACTGATACATGTTCATCAATATTTTTGACGTTATACACATCGCTTCCACCGAGATCCACTATAAGGGAATAGTCGCCCGCATACGCATCAGTTCCCCCCCCTCCGACGACTATCGCCCCTGACGGGTCTTTGAGAATTGTCCCGTTCGGATACATGCTGCCATATTTTTCAATTGCCGGGAGGACACATCTTGTCGACTCGAGGATTGACAAACTTCCCTCTACCATTTTTTCCATATCAATATCCTGCGTTAACATGGAGAGCTTATCAGAATTGCTGGAGAAAAGATTAAGATTTGGGAATATATGCATTCTTTCGGTTATGACACTTTTAAGAAGAGAAAGCATATCAGATTCGGTCTCGTTGTTGTTTTTCAAAAAGTTTATCTCTTCCCCTGACAGACTTTTTGTAGCCTCATGGCATGAAAGTGTTGCATCGTTAATGGAATACAGTAGGAGTGCTATGCCCTCCTTAAGTTCATTTGGCAGTGAATCTATTTCGTTGAAAAATTTCTGTATTTCCTGATTACTTACGTTCATTCCGTTTATACTATAAAACTCGAGTATGGCATCTTCGAGCCAAGGCTGGTTTTTTTCATATAGTATGTCAATATTCCCTGTTTTGGCAACCAGCTCCATCGTAATATTATTACGGACGCCGAAATCGATATTCCCGACCAATGAAGGAATGGCACCTATAAATGAGGAGATATTCTCGAGCGTGGGCATATCTTCAATCAGGTCTTTTCTTTCCGGGATTTCCGAAGGACTCGAGATGCCAAACCCACCAAATATTGAAGGTGCTACCAAAAGCACGGCCATCAGAACATAAATCCCCTTCATCTATTGTCATTTCAAAATATATGATAAGTATAAGTAGGTTTTTGTTTTTGGCGATGATAATGATATTTTCATTCAATTGGTATTCAATTGGATACAGTACTTCAGAAAGTAGCTTACTTAAAACATCAATTTTGCTGATTTTTGCTTGTCTCAAGCAAAAATTTGGTTACAAATTCTACATAAAAAGCACCATAAAGTATCTGCAAGCGCAAAATCATGCATAAAATCCCCTTTCATTTGTATAGTTGATCTTAGTTTGTTCTAAGAGAACAATGACGAAAATCCCGATTTTTAATTTTTATCTCAATAGAGAATTAAAGAAAATAATCTTTCTTATTAAATGAATCGATACCTACTTTAATCGGTATTTTTCCAGGTTCCAGTCCTTCTTTCCCCCCAATAATGTTGAGAAGAATCCACAGGTTGTACAGAGTTACAGCTAAGATAAAGAAGTTGTATCGAAAGGAATACTCTTTGGAACAGGTTTTCCCCAAAAATTTATTCTTAACTCTATATTGGGTTTCGATGCCAAAGCGGTGAGAATATAATTCATGAGCAACTTTTGCCTTAACATTCATATTGGTGGCATAAGACAAAAGCTTATCCTTCTCTCCATCTTTAGCTACAACCAAGTTATATGTAGCTCCATCTGACATCTCGTATCATACGAGTCCCTCTTTATATGCTCTTTCCTCTTTCTTTCCATCTTACCACGTATTTCACCTTCTTCTTTGTGAGTTTCATTGCTTGCAGAGAGTCCGAACAGGTGGGAAATTTTTTCTGGATTACACAAATTAAATTTAGCTGCTAAAATTATTTATAGAGTACACCTATATCCTAAAAATGGTGATAGTATAATGGTGGATGCGCAATTAACTGGAATACTTCCCAGATCTAATGAGCATATAAAGGCTACGTGGAATTTCGATAAGGACTTGATAGGAGAAGATGAATTTAGAGAGAAGATTAGAAAGGATGTAAAAAGTGTTGTGGAATTGCAGAAGAATGCCGGATTTGAATGTCTTATGGATGGAATGTTTTTATGGCAAGATATTTTCAGGCCGTTCACGGAGAATGTGGAAGGCATGTCCGCAGGAGCTCTGGTAAGATGGTTTGATAATAATACCTTCTTTAGGAAACCAATGATAGAGAAATTGCATCCAGAGGATCATGATCTCTTTTTGCATAAATATGTTCATCTGCAACTTCTTCCGCAGGAATACTGTAAAAAGGTGGTTCTTCCTGGACCATATACCTTCGCGGCTCTATCCTCCAAGAAGGATGATAGTGAAATCATGCTGGTCCTGGCAGAAATACTGGCTAAAGAGATAAAGGGCTTGGAAGATAAGGGTGTTTCGATATTTCAATTTAATGAATTTTCTCTAGTACAAAGAGAATTAAGCAGGGAGGTTATGGAAGATGTGAAGCAGGCTTACAAAATAATCAGAAAAGAGGTTGAGGGAAAAGTAATTCTCCACACTTGTTTTGGAGATGCAGAATGGGCGATTCCGTATTTTCTTGATTTCCCCGTGGATTATGTGGGCATAGATTTCTTTTCCACAGAATTTAAGGATATAAAGAAGATAAAGTTTGGGAAGGGATTGCTCTGCGGATGCGTGGATTCCAGAAATTCATTCTTGGAGAGTGTGGACTCCATTCTTTTCTTTGTTGAAAATATTCAGAAAAGTATGAGACCGAAGGACATAATCCTCTCACCCACCTGTGATCTGGAATTCCTACCGAAGAAGGTTGCTGAAGAAAAGGTTAAAATTTTAGGAGAAGTCAAAAGAAAGTTAGGAGGTAGATAAAATGTTTGAGACTTATGAAATAGGAAGCCTTCCCAAACCCAGATGGATGGTGAAAAGCCTCAGAAGAGAGCCGTTATCAAAGGAAGATTTTCAAAATTTAGAATACTGGAGCAAGAAGGTTGATGTGGAATATGTGGAATTTGTAAAGTCTCTTAAAAAGGGTGAGGCAAGCAGGAAAGAGATTCGGGATTTTGCGGCGCTGTTCAATATAAGATATTTAGAGAAAGCCGGGTTGAATTATGTCTATGATGGAGAAGCGAGAAGAATAGAGATGTATGAGTGTCCAGTGAGATATATTGAAGGTATCGATATACTAGACTGGGTGAGAAGTTTTGATAACAGGTATTATAGAAAAGGGGTCTGTGTGAGCCACCCCAAACTCAAAAAGCCGTACCATGTAGAGGAATTTGAATTTGTGAAAAAGCATGCAAAGAAGAGCGCAAAGATTCCCTTTACAGGGCCATATACTCTTGCAGACTGGTCATTTAACGAATATTACTATCATCCTGATTTTTTTGATATAAAGGAGAGTAAATACAAAGCAAAGGAGGAGTTCGTAATGGACTTAGCAAAGGATATCATCAGGCCCAATATTATCGCTCTTGTGAATGCTGGAGCAAAATGGATTCAGATAGATGAACCGGCGGCAACGACGCATCCAGAGGAAGTTTCCCTATTCGTTAAAGCGATTAACGAAGTTGTAACGGGTATTGATTGCAAATTTAGTATTCACATATGCTATAGTGACTACAGCCGGCTCTATCCACATATACTGGATATGAAAGTGGATCATTATGCCTTCGAATATGCCAACAGTGGAAATTATGATGATATATTATCTCTCTTTAAGGAATACGGCGATAGAAGGGAGATAGGATTGGGTGTATTAGATGTACACAGAGATAGTATTGAATCTCCAGAATTGGTAAAGAAAAGGCTTATTCATGCCTATAAATTTTTGGAGGGTTATGTTTTATATGCAAATCCTGATTGTGGACTGAGAACGAGGAGCTTAGAGATTACTTTTGAAAAACTAAAAAATTTGGTAAGGGGTGCAGAGATGGCAAGAAAGGAGATAGGAGAATAATTATGAAATTAGGCCGGGAATACTGCGTGGTCTGTAGCGAAGCGTAAGACCCGCAGATGAGAGGCCGTTTCTTAACCCATCAACTATTGTATTTCTGTCGTGCGCGGCAGACCATAAGGTCTGCCCCTCAACGGCACGACAGGAGTCTAAAAGAATGAACATTAGACCTCTTGCGTAATAACGATTTTGAGCAGCGATTCACTTTCTGAAGT
>CAZSHJ010000027.1:0-2368 GCA_964606745.1 uncultured Thermoplasmatales archaeon
TACAACACTCTCAGCCGGTGAAAATGACAACACATGGGATGCAGGAATGTATCAGCCAGCATCCATTGGTGATAAAGTATGGATAGACAGTGATGCAGATGGAATTCAAGATACCGGTGAACCTGGAAAATCAAATGTGGCAGTTACATTGTACAAATGTGATGATACATCTATTTCTTCTACAATCACAGATGGAAGTGGCAACTATATCTTCAACAACTTACCACCTGGCAGTTATTATGTTGAATTTACACTTCCGGGTGGCTGGAAATTCAGTCCTAAAGATCAGGGAGGAGATGATACTAAGGACAGTGATGCTTATACGTCCAGTGGTAAAACAGTATGTACAACACTCTCAGCCGGTGAAAATGACAACACATGGGATGCAGGAATGTATCAGTCAATGCCAGATATAAAAATTGAGAAAACTGTTTGGAATGGAGTAACATGGGTAGATAAAGCAGAAGTTGGTGCCACTGCTCGCTTTAATATTACGATAACCAATACGGGTACCGACGATCTAGTAGATATCGTAGTTAATGATACATTGCCTGATAATCTCGAATATATAATGGGAAGCTCAGTACCTCCCCCTACCTCAGTATTAGATCTCTGTAACCTCACATGGCATTTCTCTGGGCCACTCCTTCCTGAAAATAGCATATATATAGAATACGAAGCGAAATCCCTCGTTGATTTCAGCGAGGAAGAACCAATAATTGAGGGAACATTACTTGAAGACTATTTTGGGGTAGATCTACAACTGGATCTAGGAGAAACAGGAGGATCTGGATACCCGTTTGATAAATCAAGTTTCGCTCCGTCACAACATACTGATACCACCAGCTTCGTTGAAACTGATTGGTACGGAAACTGGGATTTCAATGGCTGGGATACCACGACAATTTGGGGGACAGAACCATCTGGCGGGGAATGGTATGATGTCGAGGCAATGTATTTGGATAATGATCAATATAATGTGTACTTAGCTATTGTGACCTCTTGTCCATTCTATAAGAATTGGAACTCTGAAATCCCAGGTGCACCAGCAGGTGTTGGCATATATGAACCACGCTATTCAGATCTCTCACTTACAAACCGATTTGTTATACCCGGTGATATTATTATTGATTTGGGCATGAATCCGCGAGATGAAAATGAGAGTGTGACATCCTATGATTTTGGTGTAGATCTTGTTCATGAGCAGAGAAATCCTAAAGACCCCGATGCCACTGGTATATGGGGTGACCCGTATCAACATAACATACTGGGTAGGGGGGATAATGACATCGGATACAAATTATACAGAACAACGGCTGACCCAGGCGGGCAGGATATTGGTGATCCATATCCTGATCTTCCAGACAATCCAATATATGATTGGTATACCGCTAATGTTCATGAAGAGTCAGAATGGCAACACACGAATTTTGATCCATTTTCCTCATGGGGTACTATGCCATCTTCAATTGGAAATTGTACAATTGATTACTATAGATATGATTTCAGTAATGGCCATAGAGAAAATAATGCCGATACCTACATCATTGAGGCTATTATTCCAATTTCACTTTTAGAATCTGGTGGAGCGCTAATTCGGCCAGGAGAAACTACAATAGGCGCCCAATGGAGCACTGGATGTAGAAATGAGGGTGTGAAAGCTGCTGGCATTTCAAAAGTATTGGAATTAGAAGGTGTTAACATTGTTGACGTAGAGGCAACTGGAGATTTCTCGCGACAACATTTGGAGGATAGCGACTTTGCAACTGCCATTGCCACCTATCCGCCCATACTCAACATCACCAAAGAAGGACTGCCAAACCCTGTCCTAACCAACCAAACACTTCAATATATAATTACATATGAAAATATAGGGTATGAAACCGCCAATAATGTTTATGTAAACGATACATTCGACTATAATACCAATATCATATCGGCATCGGGAACATATATAATAGATGGAAACAAAATCTCATGGTACATAGGCGACCTGCCAACAGATGGCCCCCATAAACTCTATTTGAATGTATCCATCAACCAATCTATAATAAATGGGATATCCTTAACAAACCATATAGAAATAGATGCAAGTAATGCAAGTCCCACCGATTATATAGAAATAACAAAAGTTAATCCAAAAAATAAGCCACCGATTGCAGACTTTGGTTATTCGCCATCAAATCCGACTGATTTAGATGTCATTTCATTCACTGATTTATCGATTGATTCGGATGGAAGCATCGTAAACTGGATATGGGATTTCGATGATGGAAATGTAAGCTATTCACAGAATCCGAGCCATCAGTATGCAGATGATGGGACATACAATGTAATGCTCATGGTAACAGATGATGACGGTTTAACT
>CAZSHJ010000027.1:2468-20870 GCA_964606745.1 uncultured Thermoplasmatales archaeon
ATCAGTATGTAGATGACGGAACCTATGCCATCATTTTAACAGTAGAGGATGATGATGGGATAACAGATAGCGTAACCAAGCAACTTAGCATAGGAAATATTCCTCCAGTGGCAAACTTCTCTTGGAATCCACAGAATCCTACAACATCTGACATCATTACATTTACCGATAATTCCAGTGATAGCGATGGAAGCATCGTAAACTGGATATGGGATTTCGATGATGGAAATGTAAGCTATTCACAGAATCCGAGCCATCAGTATGTAGATGACGGAACCTATGCCATCATTTTAACAGTAGAGGATGATGACGGAGCTAACAATTCAACAGAAAAAGTAATACTAGTTAAATCAGCAGTAACAACAGATGTCGACTTAGACGGAATAGATGAAAAAGCTACAGACTCAAATGGAAAACCCTCAGATGGATATGAAACTTATAATGATCCAAATGGGAATTCAAATGCCGTAAAATCTATAGATGGAGATAATGATGGAAAAATAGATCATTTCATTGATATAAATAACGATGGGAAGCCAGATAAATACTGGGATCCCGATGATGGCATTATTATCGGTATCAACACTATAGATACTGATAACGATGGTATAAATGAATGGATATATGACCCAGATGGTGATGGTATAAATGACAAATATTATGATCCTGATACTGGCACAATTAAAGACTATATGGGGAAAACGCCTGTAATAAACCACCCACCGAGTGAGTCATCAAATCCATCACCTGCTAACGGGTCAATAGATGTATCTATCACGCCTACTCTTACGGCCATTGTATCAGACCCAGATGGTGATACTCTTGATGTTTCATTCTACTGGCAAAATGGAACGCTCATTGAAATGAAAACAAATATTGTTAGCGGTACCGAAGTAAATTATTCTATAACAATATCCCTCGAATATAACACCAGCTATACATGGTATGCTATTGTGACAGATGGAGAATACCAAAATCAATCCCCGATGTGGATATTTACCACTATCCCATCCCTTGGTGGCAATAATCCACCGAGTGAGTCATCAAATCCATCACCTGCTAACGGGTCAATAGATGTATCTATCACGCCTACTCTTACGGCCATTGTATCAGACCCAGATGGTGATACTCTTGATGTTTCATTCTACTGGCAAAATGGAACGCTCATTGGAAACCAAACCAATGTTACCAGTGGAAGTACAGCGAACTGTACCATTGATACACCCCTCCAGAATAACCAAAGCTACATCTGGTACGTCACAGTTAACGATGGAGAAAATTACACCCAATCTATACCCTGGGGTTTCAGGACTATGAAGATTTCACATGCCAATGGTTTCCCCATGTTGCTGATACTGGTTGTGTTAATAATCATACTGCTGGCACTATTATTAATCGTTTATTACAGAAAACGAAGGGGAGAGGGATGAGTTAAAATTACTATCTTAGCTTTTCATTCAAAAAAAAAAATCATCTGGCTTTATATATGTCCTCAACGTTTTTTATAAGTTCGGGGAGGAACAAAATGCATATATGTCCACACTGCAGCAAGATAATGAGGCAATTCAGCTTCGGATACAAAACATGCTGGGTATGCCCACACTGTGGGTATGAAGAAACAATGGAAAATAGCGAGTACTACAACTTCGAGTACCTTTACTTATCTTCCGTTGTGTTCAGCTGATCGCGTTCATTGTGTCTCTGCTCGGAATTGCCCTACGGAAACATCAACAAGGTCTTCATCAGTTAATGAAAGCTCATCCCTCAAATTTTTATCAGAAACCACTTCCATTATGTTTCGGTATTCACTTTTTTCTGGTATGATTATTATACCCCTTACCATTTTATTCAATATGCAATTAAAGCATTTCACTTCTCCAAATCTTTTTCCGTCTTTTTCAAAACCGACGATTTTTATTCCTTCCTTTTCCCTTAGCATCTGGAACTTTTTGTAATCCCTCCCCATAAGCAGTAAATTAAGAGTACCAGAAAATGGTACAAAACCAAAAGCTTTCTGAAATTGCCTCGAATATTCTTCTCTTGCAATATAAAACCGGCCCTCGCCTTTACCTGTTATAACTCTTCCGCATATCAACATTTCAGATGGCATTACTACCTTTAAGTTTGGTAAAAATTTTTTTACCCATATCCGTAAGTTCCAGACCCTCGCTGTCCTTTATTATGCCATTCTCTTTCAGATCTATCACCGCATTTTCCGCCATCTTCAGAAAAAGATGATGTTTCTTTGCTATTGTGTTTACATATCTATTTCCAGACGCTACCTCAAGAAATACCGCCTTACGAAATTTATTTGATAGGATGAAACCTTCCTCCTTATCCATTTTCCACCGATACATTAATTTGCTTTTGTTAGATAAACTTTTGCCATGATGCGTATTCCAAAAATAGAATCGGCAGATGAACTGATTGACATGTCGTTCAGAAAGGCAAAGAAGATAGATAACCTGAATAAAAAAAGAAGGGCAAGAAAAAAAATTCATACGGTGCAGACAACCATTGATTCCCATCTCACAAAATATGTGAAGACTTTCCCCAGTTTTGATAATCTGCATCCTTTCCACTATGAATTGCTGGATGTTACAATCGGAATCGATTCATTAAAAGAATCTCTCGGAGCGATAGATTGGGCAAGAAAAAAATGCAACACCATTTCCAAGACGGAGATTAAGCGAATCAGGCGAAGTGAAGACTGCGACGTAGTAGTCAAATCTGCATACGGCAGAATTTCCTCGATTATTCATCGCGTCAGCAAAAATCTGGAATTTTTGGAGGAAGCAAGAAAAAAAATCCGTGGTATACCATCAATCGAAATAGGTCTGCCGACTGTAGTAATAGTAGGATATCCAAATGTTGGAAAGTCGTCCCTTCTCCGTCATCTTTCTCTGGCAAAACCAAAAGTTGCCCCATACCCATTTACGACAACAGGATTGGTACTTGGTCATTTCTCTGTAAATAAAAAATATATGGAGCATAAAATCCAGGTAGTGGAGGCACCGGGATTGCTTGACCGATCCCTGCCGCGCAAAAACAAAGTTGAAAGACAAGCAATGGCAGCCATATATTATTTGGCAAATATCATTGTATTCATAATCGATCCAACTCAATACTGCGGCTATTCTATCGAGAAACAGGAAAATCTCCTGACCGACGTAACAAAAGAGTTTTCCCTTCCAATAATCATTGTCGAAAACAAATCAGATATATATCAATCTGACAGAGATTGTCTCAAAATATCATGCAAATCAGGAGAGGGTATACTAGAACTAAAGGAGGAAATAATAAAAAAACTGGAATTATAATTTTATTCTTTTTCCTCTTTTTTTTCTGTATCGTCCGCTCCCTTTGCCTCCCCGCCAGTCTCACTCTCTGCAACTGTTTCTTCTTCTGCATTCTCCGGTGTGACCTCTTCGATTCCCTCTGCATCTTCTTCAGTTATCTCTCCAGCATCAGCTTCTGCATTCTCCCCCGTTTCTTTGGTCTCGCCTTCCTCTTGTTCAGCCGGCATCTCAGCTCCAGCTTCTTCGTTTTTGGGTGTTATATCTTCCGTTTCTTCTATAACCGGTGCAGCCTCCTCTATTTCCTCTCCGGTTTCCTCGTCTTTATCTGCAATTGCCTTGACCTTTGGAATTTCCATTACTTCTGACTTGTAAACCTCAACCCGCTTTATAGGATAAATTTTCTTTGATAATCTGTATGCTTCCTTTCCTAATTCGCCATCTAGCATCAGCTTTACGAACCCGTTAAAATCATGGGCAACCGCCTCCTTTCTCATTGTTTCTTTAAGTATTGCCCTTATCGCCCTCTTCTGGGATGTCTGAATTCTCTTGCTCGCCAAAGCCGATGGTTTAATTCTCACACGTACTCCATCTCGGGTCCTAATATCAAACACGCCATCCACTTTGGACTTGTGTTTTCTGCTCATTCTTTTGATATAATCAGAAGTTAAGGAATGGCCAATAAAAACGGTGTTTGCTTCCAGCCCCCTTGTATCCACTATTTTGAATCTGAGTTTTATATGGGATTTTGCAAAATCATTTGTCAGTTCTTGAAGTGATATATCCACATTCCTGCCAGTTATTTTTTCCGGGTCATCAGCGATAGTCTCCGCTATTTTGGCTTTGCCAAACATGTGAGGAGCCAGCACATTGTACCACTCCTTGTCCTTCTTTTTTCGTTTGATTCTCTCCCTTGGCATCTGCCATGTAATAAAACTTACTTATTTAAATGAATTGGTGATTTTGATGGTTTATTTACTGTAAAAATTTACTGTAAAAAACAAAGTTGAACAAATAGTTTTTAAAGCAGTTTGCCATTCCCCCAGCCATGATAACAGGAAAAGAGGATAGGCCCAGAATTGTTACAGAGTTACCTGGTCTCGAAGGAAGGAAAATAGTTGCCGATGATGAAAAATATCTGGCAACGACCACGAAAGCATCTCCTGCAGTTGTTAAAGAGGCAAAAGGAGTGGTGTTTGAGGATGTTGATGGAAACATCTTCCTTGATTTCACATCGGGCATAGGCGTTGTCAATACAGGACATAGTCATCCGTCTGTAGTAAATGCAGTAAAGGAACAGGCAGGAAAGGTGGTCCATTTTGCAGGCACGGACTTTTACTATGACATACAGGTAAAACTTGCAAAGCGGCTTACCGAGATAACGCCTGGAACTTTTGAAAAAAAGGTTTATTATGGGAATAGCGGTGCCGAGGCTGTAGAAGCGGCAATAAAACTTGCAAGATGGAGTACGAAGAGAAAATTTATTTTGGCTTTTATGGGTGCGTTCCATGGAAGAACCATGGGTGCACTCGGATTGACAGCAAGTAAAATTGTGCACAAGCAAAATTTCTTCCCGTGGATGCCTGGTGTTGCACATGCCCCGTACCCAAATCCATACAGAAATGTATTTGGCATAGACGGATATGAAAATCCCGAGGAACTTGTAAACAGGGTCATAGGTTACATTGAGGAAATGTTCAAAAGATATGTACCCCCGGATGAGGTCGCAGCAATATTTGTGGAATCCCTTCAGGGAGAGGGCGGATATATTGTTCCTCCTTCGACTTTCCTGGGAGAACTGAGAAAACTTGCAGATGAATACGGCATAATCCTGGTTGATGATGAAATACAGTCCGGTTTCGGAAGGACCGGAAAAATGTTTGCCATAGAACATTTCGGTGTTGAACCTGATGTTATAACGATATCAAAGGCAATGGCCTCCGGAATACCGATAGGGGCCACCATCTTCAATGCCAAATACGATTTCGGGATCAAGGGAGCACATTCCACGACTTTTGGAGGAAATCTTGTTGCATGCGCAGCTTCACTCGCTACAATAGACATTATAGAAAAGGAAAAGCTTGCGGAAAACTCTGCAAAACAGGGAATGGTCATGCGCAAAAGATTAGATGAAATGAAGGAAAAATATGAAATCGTCGGTGATGCCCGGGGACTTGGACTGATGCAGGCAACCGAAATAGTGAAAAGCAAAACTGGCAAAGAAGTGGCGCCCAAAATAAGGAATGACATTATAGATAAAGCATTGAAAAAAGGAATGCTTCTTCTCTCATGCGGTGAGTCATCAATACGCTACATACCGCCGCTGTGCGTAACAACAGAACAAGTCGAGACGGGAATGGATATTCTGGAAGAATCAATAAAGGAAGTGAATGGCGAATAACTATCACTGCAACTCTCCGAATGCTTTCTCTATCTCTTTCATATTTGCATCTGTCTTAAATCCGTCTGGAGAAAAGTGCGTTCTCGATGCAAGAAAACCTTTTTCCCCCAATTTTTCAATCACATCTGAAAGTTTTGGCTGCGCTATCTTGAGTCGTCTGCATACGGCACTGCTTTCATAATACATGGGGACTGGTAGTTCCTTTTCTATGATGCCCATCAATTTTTTTGCCATTTCACTTTTTGCTTCTCCAACCATAAAGTCAACAACGTCTTTATCATTCAACGTGCCAATCCATAACGGCCCGGACCATTTCTTTCCCCTATCATCGCAAAATTTACTTATCTTCCATCCGTTATTTCTGCAAACCCAGCCAATTTTTCCCACTGCATCATTTCCCCTTCCGGCACCTCCTTGAAGGCGGAGATACACCCTGAAATAATGGTCATGGGAGTACGAAAATACAGGATGTGCACCGTAATCCATAATTGCAGCGGTTCTTACCAGAAAGCCGATCAGTATCCTAAGCCCTATTTCTTTCATGCCTTCTCCGTGCATGGGCACCGCGTCATACCGCCTGATGCACGCCTTTTCATAAACACCGCAGAGAGTGGCTTTATCCGTGGCGGTAAACGCAGCAAATCCTTTATTCCTCATCATCTCAAAAGCATGAAGGGCAAATGGGGCGGGAGAGCCGTAAGGGTCTATGTCCACATAATCATATTTATTATGACACAGAAGCCGAATATCACCATTCGTTGCATTTATATCAACATTGTTTAATCGGGCGTTTTCCTTTATCAGTTCATACGAAACAGGATTTATCTCGTTTATATGAACTTCCACCCGCCCCCCGCCTCCGACCTCGTTTGCTATTCTTATTCCTCTTACACCTGTTGCCCCAAGGCCATCCAAAAATTTTTTACAGCCGTTTTTTGCCGCATACTGACAGAATGTTACACACAAATCCCTGTCAAGCTCCATCGCAGGATTGTAAAACTTGTCCCTCTTAATTCCCGGCCCTTTGCCCTTAACGTCCCCGTACAACAAAATATTTGTTTTTCCTTCCCTGCCCATCATCGGAGTCCTTCTTTCAGAATTCTATCTATCTTATATGGTAATATATTTCTGTTGACCGAGGTTATTTCCAGTATGCGAACATTATCCATATTTCTTATATCCTGCAGTAATGAGTCCCTGGATTTCTTATGAAGAGTGAGAAGTAACGGTTTGTCGGAATCCAATGCCTTGCGAACCACCTCTCTGAATTTTTTACTTTCGAGCTCCATCTTTCCGACTTCGTCTATTATTACGATGTCGATATCTTCATCCTCCAGTGCATTTTGGACGGCAGGAATGCCTATTTTTTCCAGTACTTTCAAATCAATTCTGTATTTGCCTACACGGTAAATCGTATCAAGGTCGATATGGGCAAAAACTCCTTCTTTTTTTGTGCGCCAATCTATAACCTTAAATCCAACCCGCTCTCCTTTCTTTTCAATACTTTCAGTTATCATCCCCCCGAATGCCAAATCATTTTCCAGTCTTCTTATAACCCTTATCAGACCTTCCGTCTTGCCGACTTTTGGCGCGCCAGTTATCCCTATTTTAGGTGTAAGTACCATCCTCAGTATGAATGCAATCTTGCTTTAAAAACATTGTTTAGCCATAATTATTTAAATCCTTTCCAATTTTATATACGGTGAATATGAAAAAATTTGCTTTTGCTGTGATTTTTCTTTTGCTTTTCACAACCATGGAAATAACAAACACGAGCGAAGTTCATGGAAAAATAATATATGTCGGCGGCGGGGAGGGCGATTATACGAAAATTCAGGATGCAATAGATAATGCAAGCGGCGGCGATGAAATCTATATCTTCTCTGGTTTTTATCACGAACATATTGTCATAACCAAATCTCTTTTACTGGTAGGTGAATTAAAAAACTCCACAATAATAGACGCTGACTACACCGGGGACGCCATTAAAATAAATTCTGATAATGTGGAAATCTCGAATCTCACTATAAGAAACGGCGGCGGCGAAAGGGAAGATGCACTGATAAAAATATTCTCTAATAAAAATGCGATAAAAAGGTGTACATTGCATACGTGCAGAAACGGCATACTGCTGTACGGAGATGAAAATAAAATACAAGAATGTGAAATACATGAAAATGGAAATGGTATTGAACTGCAATCTGATGAAAATATTATAAGCAACTGTATTTTCTACAAAAATGGCATGGGAATTGAAGCATTCAATGCATCTGGTAATGTTATTTCAAGATGTGTATTCCATACCAACGGCATAGGTTTATATCTCGAAAACTCCTCGGATAATAAAATAAATGCTTGTAATGTGTATAAAAACAGCGGCAATGAAGGAGGAATATTTTTAATAAATTCGGATGAAAATTTCATAACAAATTCCTCCATAAACCACAATGTGTGGTCGGTGATGTTCGTAAGCTGCAACAAAAATGAGGTGACAGGATGTGAAATAAACGACAGCCGCTTCGGAATGAGGCTTGAAAGCTCCCACGGCAATAAAGTATACAACTGCAATGTAACCCACAACAGGTATGGCATATATCTTGAAAAATGTATTATGGACGGGATTAACTTCAACAATATCGCAGACAACCACATGTACGGGCTCTATGCAAAACTCAGCACTGGAAATGCAAGATTTAACTGGTGGGGTTCTGTAGCCGGCCCGGCGCTGGGAAATAAAATTTCGTCGGTATTGGGCAAAATTTCATACAAACCATGGCTTTTACGTCCCATAACCTTTGAGGGGGGTTTTGTAAAGGGAGAGCCGTATAATACCTACCTTGCTCCAGAGAGAGCGGAAGGAATGAAAGAAGCAGGGAATGCTGGAGGAATGGCAGCCGTAAGCAATGCAGATATGGGCGACTGGGACCCGCTTGTGGACTTAAAAATGGAGGTGAACATGCTGAGAGTCAGAAACATAGATATTGAAAGCAAAAGCATATTTTCCACCGTAGATATATATGGAAAAGGGAATGAAAGCGATGTGATGGAAGGTATTGATATCTATCCCGGATGGAAGGCCGTGCAGAATGTACCCGACGATAAAGAAAACATCCCCGTTGTCATACGCCTTTTTGAGAAGGGAATGCTGTTCAAAAAAGAGATAATCGCGGTCAGTCTGGTTTACAACATGGAAAGGGGGGAATGGTATGGGGATGATTATGTTGGCGATGAAGACGGATGCGGCCATGTAATGGGGAACGGCTACGAGATGTGGTTTGACATAGGACTCAACGATTACGACGGCGACGGGCTCACTTACTGGGAGGAAACAAATGTTTACCATACGGACCCGAAGGTGAATGACAGCGGTAGCGACCTTGACGGCGACATGGTACCGATAGAGTGGGAGGATAAATGGGGATACAATCCGCTCGTGTGGGAAAACCATTCTGCCATCGACTCCGATAACGACGGTCTGACGAATCTTCAGGAATGGCAGCAGTCAAAATGGCTTTCGGACCCCTTCAGACAGGATATATTCATAGAGGTTGATAACATGGCAGGCAAGAACAAAAAAACATACGCCCTTCCAGAAAAATCAAAACAGATGCTGTATTCCTCATTTACCCGGCACAACATCATAATGCACATCGATGATGGCAGCATGGGCGGCGGCGGGGAGGAGATACCATACAAAGAAAGAATAACCTATCATGAAACCAACGAGATATACTGGGAATATTTCCTTCATGACGACATGTTGAATGAAAGGAAGGATGCATTCCATTATGTTATATTCTGTTCATACGGAGCCATAACGAGAGGCGGATATTCATTCCAAGGACTGGACAACATTGACAGTTTCGTTCTTGCCATTCAATACATATATAACTGGAGGATAAGAGAGAGTCAGAGGGAACTTTCCATTGCAAGTCTTTTCATGCATGAGCTCGGTCACAACCTCGGACTATTTGAATACACATTTGATGGAATAGACAATGAAAGCTGCAACACCCTCCGGCATGTAGGATGGTGGAAATATGCCAACTACAAGAGTTGCCTGAACTATCGCTATTCCTTCTCAATGGTTGATTACTCGGACGGCAGCCGGGAAAGAAACGATTACGACGACTGGAGCAATATAGACCTTGCTTTTTTCAAAAATTCAACATATTACGTCTGAGAATCCGACTCGTGAAAACCGCCGAAGTTGATATATAGCGGTCCAAACAGGATATATGCCGTAATGCCGGCCAACAGGAGAAAATGAAAATCTTTTCCAAATATAACTGCCAGAAGAATTATGATAAATGCGGGTGCAGAAATCAAACCCTCAATTTTCGGGTAAGGTATGTTGGACATCATCATGATGGAAAGGACGATTAACGCCGACAAGACATACCACCAAGGAACCGAAAGATAGCACAATGTCACTACAGTTACTGCTCCTGCAGGGGTTGCCAGCCCTACAAAATATCTCTCGTTTCCCATATTATACCTTATCAAATGAAACATGCCACCCAGCAGGAACAGCCCGCACGAAGCCAGAACTGCAATATCTTTTATTGTCACCCCGAACGATGCATTGTACGCACTGAAAACAACAACAAGCGGGGCTACACAGAAAGAAACCATGTCAGAAAATTCATCCATGTACTTGCCGATATCGCTGCTAAATTTTCTGAATTTTCTTGCCACCGCCCCATCCATGCCATCTGCCAGCACTGCCAGAAAAATAAAGGATACTGCCCATCTTGTCTCTCCGGACAATACCAGAAAAATAGAAAATAATCCGAGTAAGCCGTTCACTATAGTAAACGAATCTGCAAAGGAAATCAGTGACACAACACTTATTTTTTCCATATATTCTCCATGCCAGATATAAAAGTGCCGCGGGGGGGACTTGAACCCTCGGCTTCCAGATCTTCAGTCTGGCGCTCTCCCAAACTGAGCTACCGCGGCTTTCATAGTGTTTTTCTCAATTCGCCTATTCTCTTCTCTATCTCTTCCAGCAAATCCTTGAATTTCAGCATAAACTCATATGTTTTATCAGTTGCCTTTGCCCCCACAGAAGATGGTCTTATCAGTCCCTCTTCCTCGAGTATTCTAAGCGAGTATCTCACCTTGTGCTGTGGAAATTTGGTGCCCTCAGATAGTTTTATTATTCCCACCGGCCCACCATCCATTACAATCTTGAGTATTTTGATATGACGTTCCAGCAAACGCAACTCCATTTTCAACCGGTCATATAGAATACTTCCATCTGCACCAGACCTATTATTATCGTACATCATTTAATCTCAAGGAGTAAATATACTTGCATACAAAAACCTTGCTGTTGATTGACATATTTATGTAGGCTTCAGTTTTTCAACTTCTATTCTGCATGGTGTCGGAAGTTTTGCCGTCGCTCTCTTCAGTGCTATTTTTGCATCTCCCATGTGTTCCTCGGTAGTGCTTATGGTAATTATATTCTGGCCGGGACGAACTCTAGCCGCAGTACCCACCGCCTTGCCGTAAGCACTTCTCATGCCCTGCGATACCCTGTCGGCGCCTGCACCCGTCGCCTGCTTGTTCTCCCTGACTACCACATGAGGATATATCCTTATTTTCATGAAATAATTCATTCTTCCCGCCTTCTTGGTAATATACCTGTTGGCTGCAACACGCGCTGCTTCGAGAGCACGGTTAAGTATCTGGCACTGCTCCTCAACAATGAGCGAGAGAGAGACCGGGAAATCTTCGTTTTGGTTACCGAGATTAAACTGCGTTATTCTGGAACTGGGAACGCCACCCATGTATTTCTTCCTCGTTGTAGGTCGCCCCCTTATTTCTCTGTACATCTTTGCTGGTTTTCTTGACATGTATACCACCGCTACATTACATTTCTATTTATAAAAGTACTGGTACTATACCATGCAATATGAACGGTGCATGACTCCAGCATGTCTTACCGAAAATCAAAAATTATTTTGTACTGTAACAGGAATAAACGACCGATAAACTTAATAAGGAAAAGGCAATTCATTGACGAGGGTTGAAAATGAAAAAAATAGCAAGCCTATTGGTTGTTTCTATGCTTTTGTTTAGCGGCGCTGTTTTTGCCAGTATGAATACAGCAAACATGGCAACGCCAGCAAGTGAAAGCATCCAACAAACAGAAATAAAAACGATTGAGAAAACGATACACTTTTCTGACCCGAGTGTTGTGACAGAGGGTGAGTATGTAGCTATCAAGACGGAGAACAGCAACAACATTCTGAGAAATGAGAAATATCCGATAATACCATATCGTACTGAGACAATGGAGTTTCCAGTTGGGACAAAGATTGTGAATGTTGATATCCAGCGTTCAGAGCCAAAAGAAATGGAGCTTTCTAAGAAGATTGCTCCCGCACCATTAGCAACTCCACTAAATATGCAGAATAACAAAGCCAAGGTCGTTGAAGGAAGCGTCTATACCAGCAACGAACCATACCCCAACAGCTGGGATAGCTGGAATGTCGGTGTGGGATTGGACGGAAATGAACATGTTTTGTATCTTTCCATTCAGTTGTATCCTGCCATATACAATGCAGGCAAGGGTACGCTCAATTACGTAAACGACATGGATGTCAAGGTAGATTACATTCCTCCGGAAGAGTCCATGCTTACAAATGATGTTTACGATTTGTTAATCGTTGCACCATCCGAATTCAAAGATGCCCTTCAGCCGCTGGTTGAACACAAGGATGGTTACGGTGTGAGAACATTGCTCGTGACACTTGATGAAATATACGGTGGGAATTATTTCACCGTACAGGGCAGGGATGATGCAGAGAAAATAAAGTACTTCATAAAGGATGCACTTGAAAACTGGGGAATAAAGTACACCATGTTTGTCGGTGGAAGACACGGCGGTGTCGGTACCGAAAAGTGGTGGTGCCCCGTGAGATACAGTAATCTCGATGACGGCGGAGAATCAAGCTACCTGAGTGACCTCTACTTTTCGGACATATACAAATATGATGGTGAAGACATTGTCTTTGATGACTGGGACAGCAACGGAAACGGTATTTTTGCAGAATGGAAGATGATGAAGAAAGACATACTGGACATGTATCCGGATGTTTATGTGGGAAGACTTGCATGCAGGAACAGCTTTGAAGTAACGAAGATGGTAGAGAAGATAGTCACCTATGAAACGACTACATATGGACAGAGCTGGTTCAAGAAGATGGTGGGTATAGCCGGTGATACATTCCCTGACCCAGATGACCCGTACTACGACGGTGAACTCGGAATACTGCAAAGTGCAGAATATCTTGATGAACTGGGATTCGAAACTACAACGCTTTTCACCTCGGACAACACGCTTACAGGCCCGGAGGATATGATCAATGCTATTGATCAGGGATGCGGTTTCCTTAATTTCGAGGGACATGGCAACCCGATGAGCTGGGCAAGCCATCCGCCATACGACGGCGATACATGGATTGGCATAGACGTAACGGATTTCCACAAATTCTCAAATAACGGCATGTACCCCGTATGCATAATAGGCGGCTGCCACAACAGCCAGTTCGATGTCAGCTTGCTTAACCTACTGAAATTCAGCGAAATCACAGAAGTCTACTACAAATCGGAGTGGTCACCGGAAAGCTTCGGCTGGTGGATAGTGAGAATGGCGGATAAAGGAGCAATAGCAAGCATCGGATGCACGGGCTACGGATACGGGGCAATAGGTGATTACAACGATGACGGTATAGCCGACACCCTGCAATTCTATGGAGGGTTCATAGACGACGAGTTCTTCAGGGTTTACGCAGAGGAAGGAAAGGATATTCTCGGTGAAACACATGGAGCAACTCTGACAAACTACATCATGAAGTTCCCGCCAATGGGAGACAACATAGATGCGAAGACAGTTGAGGGATGGGCGCTGCTCGGTGACCCGTCATTAAATATAGGCGGATACCCAAGTTAAAACTCTCTCCCCTTCTTTATTTATTTTTTTGTTAAAATTTCAATTCCATCCTTTTTCACAATGATATCATCCTCTATCCTTACGCCCCATTTGTTTTTTAAGTAAATACCCGGTTCAACGGTCAATACCATTCCTTCTTTGAGGATGACGCTTTCCTTCATCGAGAAGCCATCATGGACCTCAAGACCTATGGAATGACCTAGCGAATGAATGAGTTTTTCAAATCCCTTTTTTACAAATAATTTATCGACCGCATCATGGATAGTTCTGGCCTCAATACCTTCCTGCATAATATCAAATGCAATTTCCTGTCCTTCCCCAACCAGTTCATATATTTTTTTCTGTTCGACCCCCGAAACAAATGTTCTGGTCATGTCAGAGCAGTACCGTTTATAACGTGCCCCGAAATCAACCAGCACCGGAAATTCAAATCTTTTTTCACCTGTCGAATAATGTGGAAGTGCAGAATTTCTGCCGAAAGCAACGATAGTATCAAATGATGGTACTGCTCCCCTCTTCCCCATAATGTACTCGATTTCTGCACGCACTTCGCTTTCCTTCATGCCTTCATGCAGAAAGGACTCAACTTCCCATGAAATACCTGCTGCTATTTTGCAGGCTTTTTTTATTATCTCTATCTCTGTCCTATCCTTAACCATTCTCGCTGTGCGTATGGCATCCCCAACATCAATAAAATCGGCCTCAGGAAATAGATTCCTAATGGAAATAAAATTCCTGTACGAAATTGTCATTCCATTTATTCCTATTCTCTCTGCCTTTGCATGCTCTTTTATCAAATCCATTTTTTCCTTATTGCTTGAGAACACATGCACTTTTCCCCCGGCAGACTCTTCAAGTTCGGTACATATTACATCCATATCCCCATCTGGATACAACACTGCAACAGAATTTTCAAAAAGGCCATTTTCAAATCCTGTCACATAAAAAAAGGTCATATCAATATTGGACGAACCATTCATTATTACAATTACATCTGCATCTGCATTTTCAAATATTTTTTTTATTCTTTCCCTCATATTTCCCCGTATCTGCAATTATATCACATATTTCCCCGATTTCACGTGGAGATAACTTCTCTACCCGCATATCACCATAGGGAATAATACCCCCTTCATCAGGACTTATAAGCTCTTCAATGAGCAACGAGTTCTTTACCTTTTTCCTCCTGTGAGAGAATAATACTCTCGTAACCTCATAAAAAATCTCCTCGTCCCTCACCACAAATTTCGGCTTTCCTGGAGTGACCCGGACTATTGCAGAATTAACTCTCGGCCTGGGACGGAAGGCAGACGGTGGAATTATCTCCAGTACATCCCAGTCGGCAGTATAGGACGCCATAACAGAAAGCCGGGAATAACCCCCATCGCCTGGTTTTGCCACCAGACGGTCTGCAAATTCCTTCTGGTACATCAGTATGCCCAGCTCGAAATTGCTTTTCAACAATTTAAATGTCACGGGAGATGATATTTGGTAGGGAAGGTTAGATATCACTTTATTGAATTCGAGGGCACCAAAATCAACATCCAATATATCGTTGCATATTATCTCTGTATTCGGTATACCTTCCAGTGAACCCGCCAACGACCTATCAACTTCTACTGCTATTACTCTCCCTGCTTTTCTTGCAATCCGTTTTGTCAGTACACCGTACCCTGCCCCTATCTCCAATACAGTATCCTTACTTGAAAGAGAGGCATATTCTATCTGTCTTTCCGCAATTTTATCATTTACCAAAAAATTCTGTCCTATGCGCATTTTATTTTTTTAGAGGTGCTCTAGTGAAAAGACGATATTTCTGTCCCGGGTCCATCAGCTCCTCCTCTATTCTTCTGGCAATAAGCTTTTCCGGGTGGGTCAAATGCTTTATCCTTGCTGAGATGTCATCAAAACTTTTAAACGACTGCTTCCTTCTTTCCTCCACGATTTCATGCATCGTTTTCTTGCCAAGCCCTGGAATAAGCTCAAGAGCATGGTATCTCGTGGATATTGCCGGGCACTCATTGTAAAATGTCACAAACTTTTCTTCGTTATTTTTTATAATATCTACGATTACATACACCAGTTCCCCGTGTGCTGCAGCCGATAACTCTTCATAATTTACCCGCCCCTTGACTTTTGCGATTTTATGTCTCTTATCCTTATCCTTGCCGACATAAACCCGCTCACCCATTGTAAGCAGGATGTTCCTCTTGGGCAACAATTCCAGCAACGTAAACTGGTCTTCTCCTATGCCATAAGCTATCGCCTCCTTCCGATATCCGGGCTTTCCCATTGCCAGATAATCCAGGATATAGACGTAATCCTCCATAATATACCTCAGAGATATTCTCTGACCATCTCCAAAATCTTTTTTATTTCTTCTTTCGATGGAACAAGAGTCTCTTTCGAAAAAATTATCATAACTTCCTCTTCGTCCTTCGGAAGGGTATCTGCTATCTTGTAAGCCTGGGCTTTGCCTATCTTTTCTATGCCCGTGAGTTTCTTGATTAATTCTTTTGTTTTATTCGCAGATAACTTCACCACCTTTTCGCTGTGTTCCAGGGCTATTTTCTGCTCTCTTGTAAGCTCCTCTCTTTCCTTTCCCAACTTGATGAGCATATCCTTTACTTCTACCAGAGAGACGATTTTCATTTTACACCTTTCTCAGATGTTCGGGTCTTGCAATTATATCTTTTGTAGTATTTCCATCCTTTACTTTTACAATATACGAATTTCCCCTTATTTCCTTGATATCACCGGTCTTTCCATGATATCTGCGATGGGGCATGCCCTTATGCACCGACGGATCTATGACTACAGACACCTTCTCCCCTTCTTCAAATTCCTGCAATGCCCTTGTAATGGGACTGAGTCCTCTTTCTCTTGGCTTTCTTCTGAGTATCTTCCTTGTTTTGCTTCTAATTCCTCTCGATCTTCTCACCATCTTCATCACCAATACCTACTACATCTAATCTTTTTACTTTTATTGGACAGCCCGCCAGTCCGCTCAACGACGGCTCCGTTCTACCGTTATCCCCCGTTACCATCTCCTTTATATAGGTGCCCGACTCTGCCGTGACTGTCAAAGTCATTTCATCCATTCTTTCTTCTTCTACTTTCATATCCAATATTCTCCTTTTTCTTATCTTATCCGCCCTCCTATGGACTACCCTAGATGGCGTTCTCTGGTCTACATAGCAGCCTCTTAATGCGTCAACTGCTTCATTAATCTTTCCCTTCTCGGCAAAGGTTACCACAATCCGATATGTCTTGTTTATTTTTAAAGATTTTATTTCCTCTACTTCTTTTTTTGCAGCAAATCGTAGGTCAGATACTTTCACCTTCCCATTCCCGAACGTGTTTATCTTTCTTTCAAGTATCGACAGATTAAGGTTCCTCTTTTTGGGCCCCCTGATTTCAAGAATGAAAGGACGACCGTTTCCGAGCATAAGAACATCTATATCTTCTCTTCCTGCACCATGAAAAAATTCCTCTGTCCCATGTGCTATTTCAACAGCCATTTTCGCGATAATCTCCTCTACACTCTCCTCGTACATTTTCCCCGTACCGTGGCAGTAGTCGCATCCGACACCCCTGCACTTCCTGCATGGCCATCTTGTTTGGGGTATCCCCCTTATAAATTTCCTGTATCTCCCATAGACATATAGCGGGCGGACATCAAGCTCGACCTCGTCATATTGCGTGTTTATTATTGCAGTTATATGGGGACGGATAAAATCCGCTTCTTTGCCCGTGGCAAGAGTGATAAGTTTTCCCACTTCCCTGTTTATCTCGCGTTTCATCGGCTCCCCGCAATCGGTTAACGCCGAAAGTTCCCCTTCCTTAATTGAAATTTCTTCTTCTATCCTGCTGCCCATAAGAAATGTCTCATATTCATATTCATCCATTGCTTCTACAACCAGATTACTGAATTTTTCCAACTCCCCCATAATCCCGCCACACAGCCAGCATTCCTCAGTCCCCACCGCCTCCAGCCCCAATGATTGCCTTATTATCTGCCCCCGCCCCACATTATCCATTCCATGACCCATATTTGCAAACTGCCGCCCCAGACATGAGTCGCATAACCGGTAAACAGAGATTTTCTTTGCTATCGGCAGTATTTTGTCTATGTCCCACACTATTTCATTCATTATTGTGCTGAATGGGGCAGTGAGTTAAAATATTTGGCTATATTTTTATTCCTCGAAATTCTTGCCACAATACGGGCAAACCTTCGCATCAAAAGGAATACTCCTGCCACAGCCCGGGCAAATCCTGTCCTTTTTCTCTGTATCAGCCTTCTTTTCGTAGAATGACGGCTCCGGCGGCCTGACAATGAGCCAGATGATTAGACCGATTATCCCGAACAGCAAGCCTATAATAAGCCATAGTGCTCCGCTCTTTCCTCTTTTCTCAGCATCCCTGTACATCCACACTCCGATGGCTATCCAGATAATAAACATCAGCACCCAGAAGAAACAGAGTGCACCGGCGAATAACCCTCCGAATTCCCATGGTATATCTTTGGTAGTATCATCAACGGCGGCCAATGCACCACCGGCCAGACTGGTAAATAGAAGCAGTGCCAAGCCAAATATCATAAATTTATCTATTTGCTTCATAAGATAGTAACCTCTATGTTTTAAATATATTTTTCTATTTTTTACGCCTTTTAAAGTGTAATTATAGTCTTCGACACAAATAATTTCTCATTGAGCCAACACAATTTCTGCTAA
>CAZSHJ010000028.1:0-19955 GCA_964606745.1 uncultured Thermoplasmatales archaeon
GCAGTTAGAATAGAATAGCAAAAAAATTCTAATTATGCAAAAGGTCTATTATAAAAAACAGGGCAAAAACGGCGAACATTGCATAAACTACCATGCGAACCCAGTATCCGCACCCTGCCCCCAACGTTCTTGTAAGTTCCGATATAGGATTCGCTCTCCTGCCAGCCATCAAGATATTTCATTCCATTCCCGGTATAAATAAATATCCGCCCGTCCGCCCCCATATGCGGATACAAGAGTAACTTCAGCTTTCCATGAATTCTTCAAGTTCGAGTTCCTTAATCTTTTTCTCTTTTGGTATTCCTTTTTTATCCCATCCTCTTGCTTCGAAATAATCCTGAAGCATCTTCTTCTCTTCTTTCTCCGATATGAAACTTCCCTTTGCCACGCCTTTCGGTATGGGATTCCTCACTTTCGGAGGGAGTTTTGAATCCTCTTTTGTCCATCCGCAATTTATATTGAATATGTGCTTTAGATTGTTAATCCTCTCACCTATGGCAAGCAGTCCATTCTCGTCCATCCTCTTTCCGATTGCAGCCTCAAGTATATCTGCAAATCCTTCCAGCAGGAACAAACCCCTTGAGAATTTGCAAACTCCCAGAGTGTCATATACAGCCATGAAATCTTCCATATCGGATATCTCCTGTCCCTTGTCATCAGCACTGAATCGATCTACTCCTTCGTACTTCCAGAATTTTCCGGTAAGCTCAAGTGAATATGCGCCGGAACGCAGATGGCATGCCCCTCGCGGCGACGACATGAATGCAAGCCCCATTCCCTTTATACCTCTCACATCATAAGCAGGGGGTTCCATTCCCCTTACATGAACCGCATACTTCTCTGCTTCCTTTCCTATTTTCTCCGCCGCCCGCTTTACTCCTTCTGCCAACACATCCCCTATTTCTTCCCTGTGGACAATTTTTTCGACCATTTTCACAACAGCATCGCTATTTCCAAAACTGAGGTCCATATCCGCTTCCTTTCTACTCAGAATATTATTCTCGTACAAATCCATGGCAAACCCTATGGCCCCGCCAGCCGATATCGTATCGATGCCGTACAAATCGCACAACTCATTTGCCTTTGCAACCGACTCTACGCTGGCATTGCCGCAGTTGCTGCCCAGGGCGAACAGCGTTTCATATTCAATACCGTCGAGTTCTCCTTCGTATTTTCCCTTTATCACGAATGCCTTTCCGCACGGCTTGACGCACTGCGTACACGCCTTATTTTTTATGGAATATTTCGGAGCCCAGTAGTACGGGTCGATTTCCTTTCTTTCATCGAACACTCCTTCCCGCCAGTTTCTCGTAGGAAAAGTGCCTCGCTCCGCATTCATCCACTCAAGAAACTCACCTGTTCCATATTTTCCGTCATCGTTGAAAGCGGGACTCCCTACCATTATTTTGTACCATTTGTCGAGCAGTTCCATCATCTTCTTTGGGTCTGCCACCTTTATATCTTTGCTGCCCCTTATCGCTATCGCCTTCAGATTTTTTGAGCCCATTACGGCACCCAGCCCTCCCCGCCCCGCCTGTCTCTCATCCGAATCTATGACTGCGTATCTCACCTTTTTCTCTCCCCCAAGACCGATTGAAGCAACAATAACATTTTCCTCGTCCCTCTTTATTTCATCCGCCGTTTCCCTCGTGGATTTCCCCCAGAGATGGGATGCAGATTTGATCATCACTTCATCATCATCTACGAGCAGATATGAAGGTTCATCTGCCATTCCGGTAATTATAAGGGCATCGTAGCCTGCCTGTTTAAGTGCATGCCCTATTCTGCCGCCCATGACCCCCTCCC
Source organism: uncultured Thermoplasmatales archaeon (assembly GCA_964606745.1). Classification (GTDB taxonomy): domain Archaea; phylum Thermoplasmatota; class E2; order UBA202; family DSCA01; genus VBQP01. The sequence goes on from CAZSHJ010000028.1 coordinate 1,807, forward strand.
CCCATCCTCCGGTCAGCGGGGATTTTGCGAAAAATGCTGTTTTCCCGGCGGTGGGCACGGCAGTCCCGACCAGCAGCCCAGGGGCCATTATAAGCACGTTGTCCTTTCCAAATGCATCTGCATCTCCCGGCACAAGTTTATTTAAGAAATATGCCCCGAAGCCGTCTCCCCCCAAATATTTCAGGGCAAAACTATCTCCTATTTTCTGTCTTTTTCCTTCCTTCTTTGAAAGGTCGACTGTCAGGATTTTACCGGCATAACAGCTATTCTCTACAACCATTTTTATCCCTCCACTATTTCAAGCGCATTCTGCGAGCAGTATTTAACACACATGGGGTCACCGCCGCACAAGTCACACTTATATGCTTTCTTTTCGAAAATCCATACGGCATCAATCGGGCATGCTTTCTCGCAGAGCCTGCATCCCGTGCATTTATCGTAGTCCACATACACCTGTCCATTCTCTTTCTTCATCGCATCGAATTTGCATGCGTCAATGCATTCGAAACTGCAATCTTTTCCATGGGTACATAAATGAGGTATGTCCTCGGTGACACCTTTTCTCTCAACACGTATGCCCGATTTCTTCTCATTTACAACATCCCAGTGATGCATTGAACAGACAATCTCACACATCATACATCCAGAACATTTCTCAGGAATTGCTTTGACAAACATCTTTTCCCCTTACCATGAATAAAGAATTGTTTAAAAATGTTTACGAAGGCAAGGCAATTGCCATAATCAGAAACGGCAGTCCGATTTTTGTCATGATTATACTCTCGTTCCTAACTTTCGGACTCCAGCCGTAATCGTCCAGACGGTAAAACAGCAGCCATCCGTACTGGGAGAAGAATGCAAACAACGACATGAACAGCAAACGGAGCCATATCATTCCGGATATTTCGGAAAATGCATCCAGTGCATGATGGTAATATCCCACCTGTACGTAAAATGAGCCTATGACAAGAAACATCGCGCCGAATGCCATCTGGAATTCGCTGTGAATCAGCCCTTCAGCATACATGCATGCTACCGCCCCGATTATTGCAAATGCCATTATGGGCCACCCTGCAATAAGTGTAAGATAAACGGCTATTGCCAGAAGAATTACCAGTGATACTGCAAGCAAAATTTTCAATGTTTGCTTGCTGAATGTTGTTCTCTCCTCTATCTCATAGTGGTACAAATCATGAATTGTATGGGAGAGAAGATAGTGGGCAAGGAACCCCCCCAGCGATGTGAGCACCAACCCTGTCCAGTATATGTCATTGAAATTTTCCAGTGCCCCCGTGTTATATGCGAACAGCGAGCCCAGTATCGGGAAAAGTCCTCCAGTTATTACAGAAGTCAAAACTGTAAATGGAGAAGTCATTCCCTTTTCTTCCAGTGCCATTTATACCGTTACACCCACTTTTTCAGTCATTTTGTTTGTTATGTAGAACGGCGCCTCATTCATCAGCGGTTTGTATATGCTGTCCGGTATCAGGGGTGAATTTGCAATTTCCTGTGACTTATGCACATATTTTACAATTCCTTTCTTGTATACTTCCTGAAGGCTTGTTCCCATTTTTTCAAGTTCTTCTTCTATGGAAAGCTTGCCGTCCTTCAGCATTCCGATTAACTTCTCGTTTATATTATGGCCATAGGCATTTATAAGGGGCATTATGATGCCCTCCTCGAGTTTTCCCTCGGCTATGTCTACCAAGTCATCAGCAAGCTGATATGCAAGCCCTACATTCCTTCCGTATTCTGCCATGAGTGATATAACCTCTTGGGGTGCCTGTGCTTCTATTGCCCCTGCTCTGCATGCCGTGGCGAAAAGTGATGCGGTCTTCATTTCTATTACATTGAAGTATTCTTTAACGAGCATTTCGGATGAGTTTCCCCCGTTAAATATCTTTTCCAGATGCTCATTGAGGTCTATATCCTCAATCTGACCGACAAGCGTTTTATCCCATGTATCAAGGAAAATTTCCGCATTTTCAAGGCCATGTTCCACGGAGATGCGGAATGCATTGCTTATCATTCTGTGGCCTGTTAGAATTGCATTTCCTATGCCATTCTTTACATACAATGCAGGTTTACCTCTCCTGCTTACGTCCCCGTCCATTATATCGTCATGAACAAGGGATGCCGAGTGGGCAAGTTCCATTCCGAGGGCGCTTTCAAGGGCTCTGTTATATCTCTCGTTATTTCCCCTGCTGTAAGCCCTGAAAGATAGGATAAGCATGATGGGGCGAAGAAGTTTCCCGCCTTCAAGTGCATATATTATGTCCTTGTCCGTTATTCTTCTGTCAATTTCTCCCTTCATCTCTTCCTGAACATGGGTGGCAAATTCCTGAAATGTGAGCAATTTCTCTATGGACATTATAAAGGCAATCAAAATCTAATATAATAATCTAACGCTCACAAAAAAGCTTTAATTTTGCTAAGGCATTGCCAGTATGTTATGAAAGCAAAAGATGCACTGGTTATTGTCGCTGTTACTCTTCTTTTGATGCCCGTAAGCGGATACGTCGGCAATACGGATTTTGGAGGAAATGACTTTGAAGGACAAAAAACCATGGCCGAATTTGACCATAGTGTAGAAATTTTGCCCGGTGATGATTATTACATTCACTTCTCGCAATCGGGTATGGATTCCAAAAATACTGTTCCATATGCCCATAATCTGTCACAAAAGGAAAAGATGGCAGTCGCCCGTTCGCCTGTATGGGTCCAGCGTGGGCTTGCCATGCAATTTTATTTTCTGGATAACCGATATGCAGATATGTTACTGAACGCAGAAAAAAGGTACGTGGATGAAATCGCCTTTTCGATAGCATACTCGCCGGTCGGTTCTGTTCCATCGCCCGAGGTGATTTACGATAATGTCCGCTTCCTCTACGAGAACGACCGATTTCTTGATTATGTTGATATAATTGATGTGGGCAACGGGAGTGACTATCATTCGACATTGCGATATAAGATTCTTGAAAACGGGACGGAAAAGGAGATCGCATGCCCCCCGTCCATATACTACTGGTTTGTTGTTTCCCCTAAGGCAACCATCGAAAATGCAACTTATATATATGGCAAATTCTGGCGTGAATACCTGTTCTACCATAATGATTTGGGCTATCCGTTACTCAAAGAAAAATTGTCAGGTATCAGGTACATGTGGGACTGCCAGTCTTACCGTCCGCCTGCTCACAGAACATGGAAATACAGCATGGAAAATCACCCTACTGCCGTGGAAGCGGTAAATTACTGGGTGGGGAAGAGTATACCCGCCCTGGCGACAGGCGACCGGCCCGGTCAGCCCAATGAGGTGCTCCATGAGCATAACGGCTTCTGTGGGGAGATACATGAACTGTCATCCGCTGCCTTGAAATCTGCCCTCATTCCCGCGGTACCTGTCAACTGCCTTGGAGAAGACCATGTGTGGTGTGAGTTCTGGGAAAGGGGATGGCACGAATTCGACGAGTGGTGGGCAGACGGCGGCGGCAGCATAGATAACTTCGGTGAGTACCGGTATGGCTGGCATAAAATTATATCTGCCCTTTTCGCATTAAAAGGAGACAGCTCGATATATGACGTGACCGGCCATTACATCAATGAGGAGGATATGGGGACGGTGAATGTTGCCGTTAAGGATATATTGGGAAATCCCGTGGATGGGGTGCGTGTCACGGTATTCGGTTCGTGGAAAGCAAATGACTTCAAGGACAGAATGTGGGATAAAACGATAGGCGGGATGTGGGCAAAACTGCCCGAAGATTTCAGAGATAAATGGCAGGAAAACTATACAAAAATAAGGGAGTGGTATCATGAGCATGTACCGGGCATCATACCGTGGATTGTGCCGAGCATATGGAATTATACCGGCGTGGACGGCGAATGCACATTTCATCTCGGCACGGGCCATTCATTTATCTTCTCACTGCAGAAGGATGAAGTATTTTATTTCGAACCCTGGAGTGTGGGGAAGAGCAATGCACTTCGATACATGATGACGATTTTTCCGAATGATACGAGACAGGCAAAGATAACCTTCATTCTGCCCGATGAAATGCCGTCGATTAAAAAAGAGCGTGTGGTACAGCCTCCCGATGGGGGCGACTATTCATGTAGAGTGACATTCAATACATCTGCATATCAGGTACAGCGTAACATATGGGATTGGGAGGACGGCAAGGTAAAGACGGATTATGGAAGAGAGGAGGTTTCATCTGCCGTAAAATTTTTCGTTGTTGATAAAGAAAATTTCGAGAAATATGAACAGGGGAAAGCATTCGACTGCTGTAATTATGTTTACTCTGAATCAGGCAATATTTTGCTTAATACAAGTAAAGATTGTTATTTTGTTTTCAAAAATACGGCAAAGAGAACTACAATTGTGGCCAACATATCGGCTTCATTCAAAACGAACGTCGGCGGTGATTATATCTGCATGACGGAACCGTGGAGCGATGTATTCAACAATCCGACATTCAATGCAGGGGACGTCGTGACACTTGAAGGCATATCAACGTCCGAGGGGCAGGTGAAAGTGGCGGGCAGGACTTTTGACGTGCAGGGGAACTGGAAAATCTATTGGGATACATATAACCTCCAGCCCGGGGACTATGAAGTAATTGTTGCATGCGGCAGTTTTGATAAATCATACACCATAACGCTTGTGGACTCATCTCCTCCCTCCATCGATGTTCACAACCCTTCGGACATGGAAATTTTCGAGGGAAGTTTGGTTGTCGAGGGAACAGCATCTGATAATGTCGGCATTGAAATCGTTGAACTTGATGTGAGCGGAGAACATGTTGCCCTGCCGGAAAATTTCTCGTATGAGTGGTTGCCCCCAGGACCGGGAGATTATGTACTTTCCATAAAAGCGATAGATCGCCAGGGACTGAAAACTGTAGAGAATATAAGCATAACTGTAAATGGATCGGGAGGTGACTGGAAACCTTCGATAAATGCTGTATGGTATGAGCCAGAAAATCCGACAAATGAGAGCAATGTTGTCGTATATGCCAATGTCAGCGGGGCATTTTCAATCAAGAAAGTGGAGATTGAAGTTGACGGTGGGACGAAGGGCATGTACAGATATGCTTCCTGTCCCGTCCAAATCAGGCATGAAGAAGATCCATTAAAGAATGAAAGTAATATGCCTGTCTACGGAATTGAATTGGGGCAGTTCCCATCCGGAAGCACGATAAAATTCAGGGTTAAGGCATATGACAGTGCAAATAACATTGCCCTTTCCGATGAACTTACAATAACAGTATCCTGATATCCTGCAGAATCAATAGAATTGGCATGTTTGGCATCAAGCCAGAGAAAAGCTTAAATATTACCTTTCCTATTACATTACTAGCAAAATGATAGCAATATGGGAAAAGGGGCATTAACCTCTCTTTTTTCACCTTTCTCCCCCTTTCCCTGCCTCCCATTCCGCACTTCTTTTATATGATTCAGACATACTTATTTAGTTGCTTTAGTGCAGGGGTAGCCAAGTTTGGCCAACGGCGCAGGACTTAAGATCGTAGAGATAAAGGGTTCGATGAGACATCCTGTCTCGAAGGAGTCCGAGGGTTCGAATCCCTTCCCCTGCATCGCTTATATCGTTACGGAGCGGGTTGAAACATAATGCTTTTATATTGGTAAGATATATCTTACTATGGAAGTTGCAATTACCAAAATAAGTTCGAAAGGCCAAATTGTGATTCCTGCTGAAATAAGAAAAGGTATTGATATGGGGGAAGAATTCGTCATAATAAAAAGCGAGAATAGATTTATTTTGAAAAGAGTTAAGGATATTGATAAAAATTTTAAGGAAGATTTGGAATTTGCAAAGAGAACAGAGGATGCATGGGAAAAATATGAAAGCGGAGAGTTCGAGGAAAAAGAGGACAAATTAATCTTCCTGGACTTTTATCACAAGGATAAACAGTAGTATAAAAACCTATCCAAAAACCTTATGTGTGACACAATTGGCAACTCACGATTGTTGAATTTAAAAATAAGGAAAACTCCTTCATCACGCTACCGTCATCGTTATTGTTTTTGTTGCCAACATTGCACGGGCATAAAATTAATATGTCATGGCACATTGCCGTAGCATGAGTTTGCCCGATGTGCAATCATGGAAGCCTCGTTCAAATTTCAAACTGACAAGGGTAGGTACAAAAGGAATCAAAAAGCAGGTTTATATTAAAAGGCCAGAAAAAACGGTGCAGCTGATAGTGAACATGGAGGTTTTTGTAGATTTGCCCGCTTCAAAAAAAGGAAGTGATTTATCAAGGAATTCGGAAGTTATAGAGGAGGTAATTGAACAGTCTGTCAGGGAACCTTCCTCCAGTCTGGAAGAGTTGTGCGGTGATATGGCAAGAAAGCTGCTGGAAAAGCATGAATATGCCACACGCTCGGAAGTTCATGCATCAGCAGACTATTTTCTTGATCGATTCACTCCGGGAAAAAGGAAGACTATGGAACCCTACCGTATAATGTCCGAGGCTGTTGCCACCAGGGACGGCAAAATAAAAAAATTCATAGGTGTCGAGGTAATGGGGATGACCGCCTGCCCCTGTGCCATGGAGACAATAAGGGAGGCGTATGGAAAAGATGTTAAGATGACACACAACCAGCGGAGTATCTCAACACTCGTGATGGAGGGCAGGGGGGATGTGGATGCCAATGATCTTATTGACATAGCAGAGGCATCAATGAGTTCGCCTACATATGAAATCCTGAAAAGAAGCGACGAGAAGGATGTTGTTATTCATGCTCATGAAAACCCGAAATTTGTCGAGGATGTCGTGAGGGATATGCTTGCAAACGTTCTTGAGAGATACGGTGGGCTGCCCGATGAGACCGAAGTCATAGCCCGGAGTGAGAGTTTGGAATCAATCCACAAGCATAATGCATTTGCCGAAAGGAAAACAACTTTGAGAGAGTTAAAAAAGTGATAGAATGTTAGCTGAATGTGCCGAACACGGCTATTATAGGGGTGAGAAATGCCCCATATGCGAAGAAAAGGGAAAATTCCTGATGAATGACAGGGAGATAAAAAAACTCAGCGGTACGATGGCTGGAATACTGAGACATTTCCCGGAACAGTTCGACGTGGAAATGAGTGATCACGGCTGGGTGGATATAGATGAAATGGCGAACGCCATAAAAAGTTCGAGGTTGAATTTCCACTGGCTGAGAAAGAAACACATAATGGCGATAGTGAATACTGACGAGAAGGGGAGATACCAGGTGGTGGGGGGTCGGATAAGGGCAACATATGCCCACACTATTGATATAGATCTTTCGGATTTGCCACTGTCAGAATTAGATGAACTATTTTATCCCGTTACGGAGGAAGAGGCAGAAATTGTGATTGAGCAGGGACTGTTTCCAACTGACAGAACCAAAGTACATCTCAGCGAGAGCAAAGAAAAGGCGATGGAAGCCGGAAAGGTAAGGACGGAAAATCCCATCATATTGAGAATAGATGCAGTCCGTGCAAGGGATGACGGAGTGGATATAAGAAAGGCAAGCAAGAATGTGTGCATATCTGACGATATAGATGCAAAGTATATTTCAAGGGTAGAATAAATTTCAAAAATAGATAACATTAGATTTTTATATTGGATTGAATTGCATTTCTGTCGGGGCTCGTGGCTCAGCTAGGTAGAGCAGCAGGCTCTTAACCTGTCGGTCAGGGGTTCGAATCCCCTCGAGCCCGCTTTATTTTTAACAGTCATTTGAAATGATAAAAATCCTCACTGTCCATCTATAGGCAAGCTTCTGTCATATATATATGTCATACCCTTGAATTCTTTCTCTTGGTAAAATATGTTATTTCGGGGTGATGCATATATCCCAGTCTTTCAAAAACCTCCATGGATACAGTATTCCAATTTTCCACCAGGCAGGCTGTTATTTCTATCCCCAGGTCAGAAATGCGTTTCTCCGCCTCCTCCACCAGCCTTGCTGCAATGCCCTTTTTCCTGTATTCCGGCAAGACGGCAATCCTGTTTATCCATCCCTTGCGACCATCATGGGTGGCAAGTATTGAACCCACAAGCTTCCCATCCGTCTCAGCCACCAGATATATCGAGCAGTCCTGTTTCATCTGGTGTTCAATATTTTTCCTCATGTCACGCCCCAGTGGTTTATACGGAAGGTCTGTATCGTCCCAGAGGGATACCATATCCTTGTAATCGTCCATGCAGAATTCTTTTATCGTGATATCTTCTGGTTCATTCATTTTTTATCACCCCCAAATAGTCCGGATATAATTTCACAAACTTGCTCAAGAAATTTTCTGTCATCCGACGTGAAAGGCGAAAGGTCATGGGAGTCTATATCTAGTTCACCCACAATATTTTCATCTCTAAATATTGGCACAACAATCTCGGACTTCACATTTAAACTGCAGGAAAGGTAATTTGTTTCACTGGAAATATCCTGCACTATGAATGTTTCCCCCCGCTCCGCCGCCTGCCCGCATATGCCTTTTCCGAATGGTATTCTCACATGCTCTGTCGGCTCTCCTACAAAAGGACCCAGGATAAGTTCATCTTCTGTAGAGGAAACAATATAAAAACCGACCCAGTCATAGTGTGGAACCGCATCTCTCAGCAATTTGCAGATAGCATGCAGTGACTCATCTCTGTCGGATGAGGATTCCATAATCTCCTTTACTTTGATGATGACGGAACCGAACAACTCCATATTATATCCCATATTCTTGTTCCCTCCTATGTCTTATATCCTTTTATCTCTTCAGGCGTAAACTCCACGCCTAGTCCAAGTGCAATACGGTTCACAAAGTTGAAGTAACTTGCTATCATGTTTATATCCAGTATGTCCCTGTCGGAAAAATCACATTTCCTCAATACATCTATGTCTCCCTTGTTCATTTCTCCCGGATTTTCTGTCAATTTGACTGCATATTCGATCATTTTGATATTCCTCTCCGGCAGTTCCAATCTTCTTTTTTCGATGAAATCCTCCAATTTCTCGTCGTCCTTCCAGTAATTATTCAAAGCTTCAGCATGATGGTTTATGCAATACTTGCACCCGTTTGCTGAAGAAACTGCAACGGCAATCATCTCCCGTTCCTCCCGTGTCAGACCGGATTCTCCGAACATCAGAGTCAAATAAATATCAATATGTGCCTTCATAGCAAATGGGTTCAGACTGTGAATTTTCATGATATTTGCAATCTTTCCCCGTTTTTCTTTCAGTTCATGGTAAACCTTCTTCAATTCCCCTTCTGCATTTCTCTCGTCTATCTCTTCAATCCATGACGTCTCTCATCACCCCAATCTGTTCCATGAAAGAACGTTTTTAGGATATATGAAATTTGCCAAATGGAGATTGGAAAAAGTCATGTTTTTTGCGTTGTCGTAGTATATGCTGTTTTGTCATAGTTGTTATTATTCTTTTCAAATTCAAACAACTTGGGAGCATTGAAGGCTGAAGAAAACTTTTCAATCCTCTTTCTTGCTAATTTCACATATTCTTCATTCACATCATATCCCACATAATGGCGATGAGTCTTTATTGCTGCAATGAAAGTCTGTCCGCTCCCCATAAAAGGGTCCATTATGGTCTCTCCCTTAAAAGTGTAAAGTTGAATTAGCCGATAAGGTAGTTCTGTTGGAAATGGAGCGGGATGCCCAACCTTACGAGCAGGCTCTGCTGGAAACGTCCAAACACTTTTAGTAAATTCAAGGAATTCTTCTCTTGATATGGTGTTTTTCCTATCGTTATTGTTTTCTCTTCTAAATGTATCTTTAGAAAAAACCAGAATGTATTCATGAATGTCTCTCAAAGTTGGATTAACGGCAGATAACCAACTACCCCACGCAGTTGAAGGACTACCACTTGAAGCTTTATTCCATATAATCTCCCCTCTCATTAAAAATCCCAAGTCCAACATATCTTCAACGATAAAGGTGTGAAGCGGGATATATGGTTTTCTTCCAAGATTAGCAATATTTATACATGCTCTTCCCCCTGGAACAAGTACCCTCCTAACCTCACTCCATACTCTTTTCAAAAATTCCCTATATTCGTTTAAAGTAAGATTCTCATCATATTCCTTTCCCACATTATAAGGGGGAGAAGTAACCATCAAATGTATGCTGTTATCTGGCAATTCTTCCATTTTTTCACTTGATTTACAAAAAATTTTGTCTGTAAACTTGGGTGAGATAGGATTCTCCACATATCTTGTTGTCTTCTCCTTTGGCAGCCCTTCATATAATCGGCTAGCATAGAATTGGGTAGAATCGTGATTGATTCTTCCTGGGGAACCAAAAGGACTTGTTTTGGTGCCCTTTTTTAGCGTATTCTTTTTTTGATTGGGCATATTTTCAATCCTCCTCCCATAAATCAATCCATCTTTTATAAGGATTGAAATCTATTTTCTCTTTTTGCCAGCATAGTTCGATGCCCTCGGAGTCTTTATCATTTACCAAGCTCGGCAATGCCTCTTTTGTAATTTCAACACCCCTCGGATTTGTTCCGGCTTTAGGAAGTTTAATGTATCTCTCTCTGGACATATTCTTAAAAAGCCTTTTCTGAACCACAAATGGTATGTAATAAAATCCTCCGATGCCTCCCCAATTTATTCGGATAAGTAAAATATCACAATGGGGCAAGTAATTTTCTCGAAATTCCTTCGCTTTTTGGGCATCCACTGTCCATATCAGTTTCACTCCACTAAAACTCTTACCAGTAATAGTCTTTATAGATATAGCTTTCCCGAATAATTTCACATCAACTTCCGGTGCAGTGATAGGGATTTCTCTCTCCACATTTTTTTCACCAAATTTATAGATAAGTAAAGCAACTATTATTCTTTCACGAAGAGAACCTACTTCCATTCCTATTTTACCTGCTCTTGAACTTTCCAATTCTGCAAGTTGAAACAGGTAAGGAAGACGTTTTTTTATCTTACCCACAAGTTTTTTATCTTCAAATATTTCAACCAAACGGCTGGACATTCTTCACTCCTCTTATATACCTGCCCAATATGTTATGAGCTCGTATACCTATAATGGCAAACCAACTTAAATTCTTTACCTACCAAATTTCACTCAACTATTTTTTTCACGACTTCCTTATGGACATCAAATGCATCCCTGCCATATAAAACGAGGCGTATGACCTCGATTTCATCACGCTTTTCCAGAAAACCAGCAATTGCTTTTACTGCAATCCCCGCCGCCTCTTTCATGGGGTAACCGTATATGCCCGTGCTTATCGCGGGAAACGAGATGCTTTTTATAACGTACTTCACCGCCGTATCCAGGCTGTTCTCATAGCACTTCCGAAGCAACCCGGCATTTCTATCCCCGTTTGCACGGCTGTACACGGGCCCAACAGTATGTATGACATACCTGGCGTGCAGATTATAGCCCTTTGTTATCTTTACTTCCCCTGTCTTGCATCCCCTAAGAGTGCTGCATTCTTCCCATAATGCGGGGCCTGCCGCCCGGTGGATGGCACCTGAAACGCCCCCGCCGGGAGTGAGACGGCTGTTGGCAGCATTGACAATTGCATCCGTCTGCTGGCGGGTGATATTCCCTGTTGTGATTTCAAATATGCCATGGCTGATTTTTCTTCTGATTGTTTCCGGCATCGCTGTATTATATCCGCTTGATTTTTAACCCTTGCTCAAATTACGGGCAAATATTTACATTTCACACCTATTGTATATTAATATCTCTCCAGTACGGACTGCATCTGCAGCCCAAGAAAAAAATTTTATGGAAAGGAAAGGTGAGCCGGAAGAGTCTGTGGATTCCCATCGGAGTTTTGTCCATCTGAATTTACGGATTGGATATTCTTTTTCCTGCATATGCGACTGCAAGATGGTTGAAGACAGATTATATCGTAACGAATCGGAGGACAATGAAAGTGGTGAGACACTATGCATTATTCAGCACGGATATTTTTGAAATAAAAAATGATGAAATAAAAGATGTATATGTTATCCAAATAACAATGGGGAAAAAATTTGATTTCGGAAATATTATTATTACTTCCCCTACAAAAAAGTTGTTTTTAACGGCATCCGCATGACGAACTGGAGGAGATACGGCTTTTCACTTCCAGAGAACTTTTTCTGCGGCGTCCGCCACATTATCCACCGCTTCCTTGGGGCAGCATACCATGATTCCCCAGTCTGTCACGCCCCTCATCTGGAGTGCATTTGCAAGAGGGGTATAGTCGCTCAACGGTTTCACATCTTCATCCAGAATTTTAACGTCCATTTTTTTGAGGCGGGGCTCTGACAATAATATCTCTCTCCCCGGAACGTCCACGATTACATATCCCTCGTCAAGTCCTGCTTTCTCTGCAATCTCGTTCTCTGTCTCCTCTGCCCTGATATTGGCAAGATACTCTTTCTCCGCCCTTCCAAGCTCCGAGAGTGTCTTCACGTAAGCTCTTTTGAATAGTCTTCTGTATTTCAGCCGTAATACAATATCTTTCTGGAATTCTCCCATGCCTCTCAGATATTCAATGAGTTCGCCGTCCACCATCTGGTAAAAGTCGAATGGATTTGCCCTTTTAACCGCCCTCATGAGCATAAGCTCGGCTATGCGTACTGTCTTGTGAAGGTAAACAGCAGAATACATCAGCGAACGGGCGACAAGCATACTCTCTATCGCACTTATTCCCTTTTTCTCGACAACGATGTGTCCATCATGGCATTTTATGGTCTGCATAAGCCGGTCGAAATCAATGACGCCGTATGCAACGCCGGTGTAATGGGCATCCCTGAGCAGATAATCTATCTGGTCAGCATCAATCGGGCCGTGTATCATCTCTGACAGATAACCTTTCCTACCGGCCAGTATGGATTCAATATCCCTGGCATCAATTTCATACCTACCGAGCACATCCCTTATGCTCTCCCCGTCCCCGCTGTCAGCCAGCCTCCGCCTGCCCATAATCATTTCCCTGGTTATCTCGACATGGTCATTCCCTGTTCTTTCGTGCACCAGATATTCCAGTGTATGGGAAAAGGGTCCGTGTCCGACATCGTGAAGGAAGGCGGCAGCAGCCAGCATCTCCCTCCCCATTCCCTTCAATCCAATAAAATCTGCCATACGTCTTGCAACATAGTGCGTTCCGAGAGAATGCTCCAGGCGGGTGTGGTTGGCTCCGGGATAAACGAGATATGTAAAACCGAGCTGGCGGATGCCGTGGAGTCGTTGCATCTCGGGGAGACACATCAGCTCCAAGGCCAAACCACTAAGCCCTATATTTCCGTGAACTGAATCCCTTATTGTTTTCTCTTCACTCATCTCATTCTCCATATCCCCTTCTTGTTTCTCCACATGAACAAGAGTATGCCAACAGCTGCAACCAGCATAACGAAATCAAAACCAGATGTCTCCTCCTTTCCTTTCACGGTTATTGTGTGTGTAACATTTGAGATTGCACCATCATCATCTGTTACTGTCAGTTTTACATCATAGATTCCCTTCCTATCATATCTATGACTCAGAAGACTGCCGTCTTCCTCAATAAAGCCGTCACCGAAGTTCCATGTTCCATTCGTTATGATACCGTCAGCATCGGTTGATAAATCCTCGAATGACACATATTTTCCTTCCTGGGGTTTTTCCGGTTCATACGAGAATTCTGCAACAGGCTTTACGTTCAATACTTCAATTTTAACGGTCGCAGAGGAGGATGTACCGTCATCATCTGTTACTGTGAGGGTGACATTGTATATGCCGTTGTCGCTATATCTGTGGGTTACATTTATTTCGTAACTCGTATTTCCATCTCCGAAGTTCCATGTATAGTTAGTTATAGTTCCGTCGGCATCTGTTGAATTGCCAGTGAATACCATATCATCCAGGTCAGTTATTTTATCTGGAGTATAATTAAAATCTGCGACCGGTGGCAAGTTTGATATCAGTATCGAGTGCAATACGGGGTCACTGGCACCATCATCGTCCTTCACGGTCAACTTCACGGTATAAATGCCATTATTTGCATAGGTATGCGACGGGTTCTGTTCATTGCTCGTATTTCCATCCCCGAATTCCCACGAATAGCTCACAACATTTCCATCGGCATCACTCGACAAATCATAAAATGAAACATTGTCCAGGTCGTCAGGCGAAGGCGGAACGTAGTAAAAATCTGCCGTAGGGGGAACATTTCTTACAGTAATATTGTCTTTAGATGCACTGGAGGCGCCGTCGTCATCAATAACGGTTAAATTGATTGTATACGTGCCATCATCTGGATATGTATGAGTCGGATTTTGTAAGGTGCTGTTATGTCCGTCTCCGAATTCCCAGTACCATGAGACAACGCTTCCATCAGTATCATATGAATTATCGTTGAAATGGACTATATCAACGTCTCTGGGCGAGGATGGAGTGAACGAAAAGTCTGTAACAGGTGGCACATTGGATACATTAATGCATTCTGTCACATTGGCAGTACCATTGTCTTCGTCTCTGATGGTAAGGGTTACAATGTACATTCCGCCATCTGCATAGCTATGGATTGGATTTTGTTCATAACTTGTATTCCCATCATCGAAGTCCCATGTCCAGTTGACGAGTATACCGTCTGCATCTTCTGATGTGTCATTGAAATGGATTGTATCCGAAGTGGTTGGGGAGATTGGGGAGTAAGAGAAATTGGCGACAGGCGGTTCGTTTGAGACAAGTACCTCTTTTTGCAGGGAACTGGAATCTCCGTCATCATCACTTGCAGTGAGTGTTACAACATATGTATCATTTCCGGAATAATTGTGCATTATGCTGCTTCCGTAGCCAATGTTTCCGTCCCCGAAATCCCATGTCCAGTTTACTACCATTCCATCATAATCCTCTGAATCGTCTGTAAAGAGTATCGTATCCATGTCTGTCGGGTCTGGCGGAACCCATGAGAAATTTACTGTGGGGGGGACATTTGCAACATACACTTCATGAGATACCGTTCCGCTATTTCCGTCATTATCTACAATTGTGAGGTTGACGACATACATGCCATCATCTCCGTATCTGTGAAATACATTTTCAAGATATGAAGTGTTGCCGTCTCCGAAATCCCATTTCCATGATATGATACTCCCATCCAAATCAGTTGACTTATCAGTAAAATGTATTGTATCCATCGTAGAAGGCAGGAGGGGTGTATGATTGAAATAAGCTATGGGTAAACCAGCTTTGCTTATTAACGGATAATTATCAATGTTATTCTCATCTATTCTATATGGCTCATCTCCTATCCCATCTTTATTTGCATCTATGCCCCCATAATCATCCCAGTAGTTTCCGATGCTACTGTTGTTCCAACTATTCACTACTGTATCTGTAGCATGTACAACATTTCCTATAAAGTCATTGAGATAAATAATATTGGCTGATGACCGATTTGCATACAGCCCGTATATATTATCCTCGAAACTGTTGTGGAATATTGTGCTATGGTTGGAAAAATTCTGCAGTCTCAATCCATGCATGGAATTGCTGCTTATATCATTCTTTTCTATAACATTGTATGCCGAATATGATAATACGATCCCGTTGTTGTTTTCATATATGCTGCAATTTTTTATTTCTGAATGTTGCATATTATCGGCCATCACACCGGTAAATGAATTTCCGTGTATACTGCTTCTCTCCACACTCGTATTTGTGGCATGAATATAGATGCCGTAGTAATTGTCATAGATATTACAATCAAAAACGCTGGCGTCGTTCCCGATAATATTCACGCCGGCGTCGTTCCAGCAGTTCCGTATCCCTAAGTCATGGATTTCCACTCCATTTCCTGTAACGGTGAAGGCAGTCATGCCATTCCCCTCAACTATTGTTTGATTTTTCCGAATCCCGCTAAGATATAAATCCCTGTCAATTTCAACATTTTCTTCAAATACTCCAGTAAAAACAAAACAACCACCACCGTCTATTACACCCATTACCCCATTGTCAATAGATGTGAGATGATCTAAATCCCAACCAGAAAATGACTCGTTAAAGTCAGGATTGACCCACACGAATAATGGAGGGTTGGTAATTGGATGAATCAGCGGGTATGAATCCATTTCACTGCCACCCCCTATATAGTATGGCATGTCTCCAATACCGTCTTTCCCAGGTATATCAAGATTTTTACCATGATATAAATCGTTGCCATTATAATCGCTCCAGTAGTTTCCAAGCACGTATTCATATGAAGAGTTCCACTCATTGTTGCATGTGTCATAGACGGTATTGCCGACGAAGTTATTGTGGTATATTCTATTTCCATTCGAGTTCTGCATGATGTATACTCCGTAGTTGCCGTTATTTTCTATCTGGCAGTCACTTATCTGGTTATCTGATGAACCATGGCTTATCTCTATCCCGAAATAAGAATTATTATGGATTTTATCGCCGAAAATATATAGCCTTGAGGAATTGAACAGATACATGCCCTTCATATTTTCGTAGAACTCGCTATTCTCGATATTGCAATCGAATGAATTAACCATATAAAGACCAAAGATGCCCTGTGTCGCACTGCAACCATATATACCCACATTATCTGCATTTTGTATTTTTATTCCATTGACCTGCGCTGATATGGAGAACCCACTAACGATGACATTATCTGCATTGATGAATATGCCGTCATTTACAGAAAATAATGATACATTCGATTCGCCAATAAGAGATAATGGCCTCTCTATCTTAAGTGTTCCATTATATGTTCCATTGAAAACATAAACCGTGCCATTTTCACCAACAGTATCCACTCCATCCTGGATATTATCAAAATGGTCAAATTGCCAACCCGATACTGAAGAGTTGAAATTACAATCCACCCATACAAAATAGGGGAGAGGGAAAAATGGTAACATTGAAGGCATGTAATCCCCATTGCCACCCCCTAGAATAAGGCAAGGTGTATCACCAATTCCATCATTATTTTCATCTATACCCCTGTAGTTAGCCCAGTAATTTCCTATACTAGTATTCCATGAGTTACTACATTCGTCATAGGCATCATTAGCATTCTCAAAAAAGAAGTTACGATATATGGTGTTATTAATAGAAGGAAGACCATAAAATTCAGATATACAAATTCCGTACCCAGTATGCTCATCAAAATCACACATTCTTACAGTATTACTGGAAGAAGCATCCAACCTTATCCCTATAACGTTATTTAAAAAACCACAGTTATCAATTGAGACATCAGTAGAGTTTCTTAATCTCACACCACAAAAACTATTGAAAATAATGCAATCGAAAATACTTATATGACTAGATTCCCTTATAGAGATGCTTTTATTTTCGATATTCATAATGCTAACATTGTCAATATAGTTATTTGAACTATTTTCAAAAACCATTCCCCAATCTGAGACTGTAACTACCGAATCCAAAATGTAAATATAAGAAGAATTTCGTATTAACAAGCCCCCTATAACATTAGACATAAACGTACAATCTTTGAAGATGGTATGCTCGGTTTCAAACATAAACACACCATAACCGCTTCCATTCCAAAAAGTACAATGTTCAATAGATACGTCCGAGTATTCACCTAAAAAAAGATTAGCTATTCCCCCATTAGTAATGAGTAAGTTAGACAATTCCACCCCATCTGAAAGTATATTTACGGTATATAAAGCACCCATTCCATCTATAGTGACATTTTCTCTCCCTACGATTTCCACACTCTTATCAACAAAAATATTTTCCCCATACACCCCATCAAATACATATACAATATCCCCTTCCTCTGCATCATCTATCCCCTCCTGAATGGAATTCCATTTATGGTTTTCTGGGTCATCTGTAAAATCGTCATCAACAAAAACGATTTTCCCTTCTGGTACAGGCACACCAGCTTTTACTTCCAGTACGTTTTCATGTAAAATAGTACTCGAAAACAAAACAAATATAACTACCAACAGCGTAATTTTAACCCCTCTCTTCATTTAAACACCTTATATGCTAAATACCCTCTTTACACTTAAAGTTTTTTATTTTTACCAGGTTTTGCCAGCAGATGCGTATCAAAGAAGGGCGATGATTATCTTCGAATGTATTTATGTGTCATATATGCGATTTTCTATTAAATAGACCTTTTGCATAATTAGAATTTTTTTGCTATTCTATTCTAACTGCATC
>CAZSHJ010000029.1:0-19440 GCA_964606745.1 uncultured Thermoplasmatales archaeon
ACAAGCAAAAATCAGCAAAATTGATGTTTTCAGTCAGCTACATTCCGAAGTACTGGATTATGAGAAAACATTTTGAAGAGAAGATAAAATGAAGGACAAAAGATTAGTAGGAACTTTTATTATAGTTGGGATAACGATTTTAATACCCTCGCTGTTGTTGGATAGTGTGCATCATCTGGTCGTACATTTAAAAATTCTAAAGGGATTAACCCCATTTTTATGGATTAACATCCTCGGATGTGATTAGAAACATTGTAGTCATGTGGTTACATGACCATCTAGGCGGGGACACAATGAAAGAACTTGAAAAAATAAAGGCTATTAACTAAAAAACAGAAAAAAATGACCTTGTAGGGTGAGCTCCCTTCTTCGATGATTATTTATAGTGGAATCTGTATTGAAAAAGGAGTGATGCGCCTAAAAATACTATCTGTTTTGGTTACGATTTCCTTCCTTCTCATTAGCGGAAGCCTTTTCATCGACAATCCAACTACCTCACCGGGAAATAATCTAGAAACGTTACTCCAAAATAATACTTCATTTACTTTCCCTGCAGTATGTGAACATAGTGGCTGTTATCCGCCTGGTTTGAACTATAAAGGTGAGTGCAAACTTATCATGGCTGTTGCCAATGCCACTGCAGGTGACTACAATCTGCTGCTGAAGGTGCGAGATCCAGCACGACCCGGGTTGCAGGTGCTCTGCACTATCCCAGAGGGCTACGAGTATGATTATCATCATCCATGGACTGGTCTCACCATGCATTTCACGGTTGAACACGGATTCATAGGTACTACCACCAAGGGGGATGTCCCACCGAATATCACCAAACCTGGTATGATGGTGAGCGATGCAGGACTCGCATTTGGAGATGCGGACACATTCTCATATCTGGTGAATCCGTCCAAGAATGCATGGGATGATTTTGACTGGATGAGATATGCCGCTCAATCAGCTGACGATGTGAAGGAGGCATCCATGCTCCTCACCCATGACATAATAGATGGGATGCATGCCCCTTCCATCGCGGAGAACATATTTGTGATAGGACCAGATAGTGGTGTGGTGGTTGAGGCAGATGCTTTTAATTACAGGGTGAAAGAGGTTGATAATGTGGCGGTGCAGTCCAACTACCCGAAAGATCTCTGGGATATGCATGTTCTTTATCCCCTCTTTGTCGCACGGGATTTCAACTCAACGTTCACCGGGTGGGTAGAAGATGGTCAAAAGATTCAGCTAGGAGGATGTACGGGTCTGCGTATCACCGATATTGGTTCCCAGTCTATCATCGTACGGTTGTCTCCTATAGGAATGAGCAAACAAGTTGCGCTGGGAGATGGAGAAAAGCTGGGGAATTTCTATATCAGACTATTGGACATCCAGGACGACAAAGCAGAACTATTCGTTTGCTTCCAATATTTCGCATGGGAGTCAAAAATAAATGATATCATCGAAAAAAGGGTTGGTGACATCAGGGTGAAGGATATGATGAACTGGTCCCGCATTCACAGCTATAGTCTCGATGGGTTGCGGGGCATTTGCCAGGGAGGATATGAGGCTGCCACCATCTACCGGATCCCAGTCGCATATCCACAGTTTTTAAGCTCTCTGTGGTTCGCCGCGGATCAATGCTCTTCTATCTTCGCTCCAGTGCATATCTGCGCGCAAGACATATATGACCCCTATGAAACAGGAGAAGCTCACTTGGTCGCTCTCCAGCTGTTGGAAATATATGGCCACAGCAATCTCACAAAGGTATTTGAAATACCAGAGAACGCCTTCATCGCTGAGGTAGATGAGGCTGAGCGTGAGGCACTTCATTTATTAGAGGATGGGAATGTGGAAGAGGCAATAAACCTTCTTACTCTCACAGATACAAACATACAAACGCAAGTACTAATAATAGAGAAAATGTGGCTTAATATGAGCTACCTCACAGACGATATCTTTGATTGCCTTGCCGATGAAATATTGGACATCTGGGAAAAAAACCGCTCCGACATAGGAGAGGTTGAAAACGCTCTCAATTTCATATCTTCGCTCCTAAAAGAAAAAAGACATAGCGAATCGGATATATTTCATCTTGGAAGCATCCAGAAAAACCTCAACTCTCTGGCTTCCCTCATTGGTTTTAAAGAAAGAACCATCAACTACCTTCTGAAATCGGAAACGGTTACTGACAACTGTAAATGACCACAGTTTTTATCTACTGTTTGTCAAGATGCCTTTTCAGCCTAAACAATTCTGATTTTCTGAACCTCCAAAATATCAATCATTTGCTGTTTATAAACCTACTCCAAAACAGATGCTCCTTGGCTGGTGCCCATTCCTCAGTGATAAAAAAGGAGTATGTGCTTTTGGTTTTTACTTGGGATAAGAGATTCTGTTTTGTCGGTCATATCTCGCAGGGAATATCTAACTTGTTTTTCACCTTTACGAGAGAGCATATACGGCATATTTCTTTGATTTCATTCTCTCCTCCCATAATTTTTTGCGCTGATTTTTTTATTTCCTCCTTGATATCATGGTCAAAGGATGTAGATGTACCTCTCTTGTTAGACAGATACTGGGAAACCGCAGCTGTTGTTACGCCAATTTTATCAGCAATCTCCGTTTCATTCAATCCAAACTCTATCATATTCTTTGCCAAGTCTCTCCTTATGCATGGCAGGATATCCCATACAATGATTTCACATGGAGCTTTTTTCACAATTGTTGTATGGGTTTTATAGTATATAAGCTAAATACTATCTTTATGAAATCCAAGCGAGAAAACCCAGACCTTTAGGTCTGGGATGAATCGCCTGGAAAATTATAAAACGCCGATAGGCGTTTTCTTCCCCTTGAGGGGAAAGCCACGCAATTTATTGCGTGGAAGGGGTGACTACATCAATCCGTTGTTCATGACTAATATTTCATCCTGTCAGACAGTGGTAAATATCTTTATATGTCAATGAGGCATTAGATATCTTAAGAGTGATTTAATGAAGGGATTCATCATCCTGTGGGTTGTGCTGAATATGATTGCGATGATTTCATCAATTGCCAGTATACACTATTCGCCAGATACACTATTTGAATTTCCGTATTTTCACATGCTGGGAATTATTTGCCTGTTCGGTATACTGAATCTTCCATTCTACACAGCATATGGGAGACTAAAAGAATAGATAAGCGTTAAACGAAAAAATAAAAATTCCTTATAGTATTATGATGGAGTGGTGAGATAGATGAATATCCATGTGCCTTTTTATGTTGTAAATGCTTTTGCTGACAGGCCGTTCAAAGGAAATCCTGCAGGAGTGATAATAGGTGCTGATGGTCTGAGTGAAAAAACAATGCAGGTTATTGCGGCTGAGTTAAAATGCTCCGAGACGGCATTTGTAATGCAGAGTGACAGGGCAGATTTTAAAGTAAGATTCTTTTCTCCATTGAGGGAAGTCGATCTATGCGGACATGCCACCATTGCAACATTTTATACAATGGCGGAGTTAGGTATTGTGAGAAAAAGCATCATTACTATGGAAACAAAGGCAGGAATTTTGGATATAGCGTTAAGGGGGGGAAGGATTTTTATGGGACAGGCAAAGTCAGTTTTCAGGAAAGTTGAAATAAGAGTGGAAGAAATTGCAGATGCTCTTGGCATAATGGCTGGGGAAATAGATGATTTGTCGTTCGAAGCGGTTTCAACAGGATTGTTTTCACTGAATATACCAATTAAACATTTGGAGACGATGAGGGAAATGAAACCTGATTTTGAAAAAGTAAAGGAGGTGTGTGGGAAGGTTGATGTTGGAGCATTGTTCGCTTTCACTTTTGAAACACTGAATAAAGACTGTTTGGTGCATGCCCGTTGTTTCGCTCCACTTTACGGGATAAATGAAGACCCGGTTACGGGAACGGCCAACGGGGCGCTTGGCGCCTACTTGAAGAAGCATGATCTGCTAAAGGATAGCATATACAAAGCCGAACAGGGATATGAGATGGGGAGGGGAGGAACTGTAAATGTTGATGTATCAGAGGATATGGTAAAAATCGGTGGAGAAGCATATATTGCCATGCAGGGTAAACTCAGCATATGAGGAATTTCTCTTTCTTCCTCCGGCGTGAAATTTACTGTTGATGAATACAGAAATGCAGGGGTGCGATCAAGATTGTTTCAATGTTAATTTGTTGTTCATACACTTTTGCAGAACCATCCGAAATTATTATAGGGATGTAGCATATATCATAATACAAAAAGTGATGAAAATGAACCGAAAAGAGGGAAAAATATTAGTTTTATTTGCCATCGCAATTTTAGTCGGGGCAGCCTTTAGCGGTTGCATTGGAGGACCGAAATTCGAGGAGGTGAAAGGTTTCAGCATGGATGCTATCGGCAAAATTTCCTCAGAAAGGAATATGGATGTTACACCTGTTGTTGCCTCGGACGAAAATGCATTTTATGCCCTCATAGGCACACCTGTTGCAGAATATTATTCTGATAGTGATGTTCATGTGGCACCGCTGCTGGTCGAGAATTTTAGCAATCCTTCCCGTCCGGTCACTAGATTCGAGGAGCAGTACACATTTTCAAGTGATATAAAAATAACGGGTGGTTCACCCGAAGAAGTTTCTGTCGACATAGCTCATAAGGTATGGAGAAAGAGCGATGGTGTGGTACTGATAGAAGATAGTAAAGAGGGTTACAACCTTGGCGTTGTCGCAACTCCCATTGCAGCGTACCTTAACATTCCGGTAATAGTTACAAATAATACGGATAATGTGCGTGATGTGTTCGATGAACTTGGAGTCGAATATACATTCCTATGTGGTAATATGGAGGGGCACGAAAGGACATGGAGATTTACAGATGAGCAACAAATAACAGATTTTCTTATTGATCTTGTCAAGGATAAATTCGGGAAGATTAATTATATCACTCTAACTAATCCCATGGATGCTTCCATGCCAAAGGTTTTGAATACGACAACATATCACTTTAGCGGGACACTTAGTTCTGTTGCGATTTTACCTTCGACAATTATATCGACTGCAAAAGGATTTATTGAGCCTGGGTACCACAATTTTACAATTCCAGAGGGTTACAAATATGCCCGCGTGAAAATAGACCTGACGAACTTGAATTCGCAGGATGTTGATGACCTCGGAGATTATCTCACTATTTCTGGAGGACCATGCATTGATGACCTGCCTATTGAGCAGCAACTGTATGAACTTTTATATATTACGACCATGTCGGGCGTGCCTGAAAGAGATAGTAGTGGACATATAGTGGAAGATAAAGTGCATTACGAAACCGTTCTCTACGACAGGGATGACGTTACCTTCGACTTATCGGTTATGGGAACATGGCTTGCCCAAAAAGAAGGGAGTTATGAATTGGATGTGACGGTGGAAAGCCTTGACAGCCCGTTCGTGCCAGCGATGAAGAAGCTTTCTTCTGTGGCACCTTATCTGACTGCATACCGGCAGGGTATAATTTTTGCAAATCCGGAATTTGCCTTTGCCGCAAATGATAATGTCACGGTCAATGGAAAAACGTGTCCGGGCTTTTATGTGCCCCGAAAAAATCCAGTACTGGCAGAGGCATCAAATGATCATTTGTGGGAAGTTCATGAAATGATAAATGAGTTGCTAGGAAAGATATCGAATATATCTGCCGACGACGTGAAAGAATTGAAGGAATATTATCAGGAAAATCCAATTTATATAGCTCTCGTCGGCGGTACGACAATGCTTCCGCAGTACATGTATGAAAATCCAGATACGCCTCTTGATGACCCGATGGTTATTTACTACTTCGGATATGGAACACCGAGCGATTTCATTTACGGTAATATCGACCCGAATCCAAATGACATAAAAAATGATACTTACAGTTACTGGCCATACCAAGAAAACATTGTAGGCAGAATAGCTGCATGGGACGTGCAGGATGCATCTGCCCTTATAGCAAGAACAATATTTTACGAGGAAATTATAAAAGGGCTTGGCGACTGGAAAAATAAGGCTACCGTCCAGACAGGATGTGGAACGGATTTCCAGAAGATACCTATCTTAGAACAAATCAAGAATATACTTGGGCCTTTGCTTGGTGGGCATTCAGGCGACCCGATGAAATTTCCGTCAGGGGCAACACGCTTTTCGGGAGATGCAGTGGCAGCCAAAATAAATGAGGGAAATTTCGATGTTACAAGGACTTATTTCACACAGTCCCAGAGAGTTGGTTACAGCGATGAAGCTCTCAACAAGATAAAGAAGGCAGGTGTGCTCAATATGCTCCTGTTCCCTAAATTTGAAATAAAACTTGTGAGTGGTGAAAAAGTAGTAAAGGGCGGTGAATATCAGAAAGAAAGTAATGTGATATATGAGAATGGACATGGAAGCATGCATTTGTACGAATTCGGTGATGTCTTTATGTGGGGCCTCGGGCTGGGCTACTTCTTTGGGCCCATGGTAATGGAATATCTCTGTCGCATTTCGATGTTTGCCAGTCCACTTGGGGGCTTGGGCACATATAGTACGAGGGGTGTGGAGAACATGGATCTTGGTCCATCAATGATGATGATTGAAAGTTGTGTCAATGGGAAGATTGATGGGATGTATCCTCAGAACAGCATAGGACAGGCATACATACATGCAGGCGTTAATACACTCGTTGCAGCTTCAACATTTACGAATGTGGCGGGATATATGAATCCGCGTCCATTTCAGAATGGTTTCGGTATATTAGCTTACGTAAAAGCATGGTATGGTTTACTGACAAAAGGAGAATACCCAAGAGATAACTTTGGCGTCATAATATATAAAGATTTTCTGAACAATCAGATACAGAATGACTCAGATGTAGGTAAGGCTTTCAGGGATGCCCGCAATGATTATCTACCTCAGGATGCAAACAGCACATTCCTTTGGGTACCTCCGCTGGATGGTTTTCAGAGTGGGATGTTGAAACCTTCATCGGGAGGGACACGTGTTCTAGATAAGAAATACAATACTTTCCTGGAATATGTGCTGTTCGGCGACCCAGCATTCAATCCATATCAGCCGGTGAATAACGGCTGATTTCTGATTGGATGTGCATGAGTGAAGCAAAAAATCATGGATTCTTTCAGGATATGGAAAAAGAAGGAATAAAAAATATTACTGCTCTCCGGCCAATTTCTTGGTAAATGGCTTGTTACCACGCATCTAAAGCAGGGCATAATTCCATGCACCTCAATGATGAGAAACGTGCTATTCCTTCTTTAATGCAGTTCTAACCACTATTACGAGGATTAACAGGAAGGCTATCAATGCCGGTCCACCGGGATGACCGAACGGGTCTTTAACAACTAATGCCAATATCAACCAAATAATAAGCAGGGCAATATCTGCGACAACCAATAAGGCGATAAGTGTACGGTCAATCTCCACATCTCCCTTTGCCATGCGTCGTGACATATTTCCCCTTATCCCCTCATTAGCCACAGCAAGATTACATCTGTTTTTATCAATCTATCAATCCTATTCCTATAATCCATACTCCTCCACCAGCCATGGGAAATAAAATACCTTCGCCAGTGTTGTTTGTATTCTATCTCCCCTCAGCCCTAACAAATAGCTCGGCCCCAATGGACTGCCCCAGTAATTGTAACGGGCGTTGCATACTAAAAATTCTGCTTTCATTCCGATGTTATTATTGTAGATATTATTGTAATTAATATAACTATTCGAAATACCTGTGCACACATAAATCCCATAACTATTATTTTCAATGTTGTTATATCGTACAAAAACTTTTGCGTCCTTAGACGTAGATCCCATTCTTATTCCCCAAAAATTTTCGGTTATAATACATCTTTCCACCTTTGCATCCACCGGCCCCATATCAATCCCTACATATCCGTGAGAAATACTGCAATCTAAAATAGTGCAATTGGAAACGGGTGAGCTAATGCTAATCCCGCTGAAATTGTAAGTGTTTATGTCACAGTTTGAAATAAATACGTTGGATGCACCGAATACCATCACTCCGTCTCCGTTGTGGTAAATGGAACAATTGGTTATGCGAATATTTGATATAGGACCTTTGCTGAGTCCTTCCGCAAATATTCCATCTCCCCCTATTAGCCATCCATTATCATCTTTTTTGCCAAGGTTGTATGAGATCGTGCAATTTTTTATATCGATATTATTACCTCCCCGAATATCTAGTCCCCAATAGTTGTGAGATATATTGCAGTTTTCTATGGAAATATTATCCGTTGAAAAAATCCCGATTCCGTCGCAATCTTTTATTATACAATTTGAGATTTCAATATGATTTCCATCTTCTATTTTTATACCAAATGTCCATTCCCCACCAGAGATATTTTTTATTGTAAAGTGACTGAAATTTACATGATTTGCTGTTATGCTGAAGACCGTTGCATCTGTTTCATTCATTCCATCTATTATCGTGGTATTTTCATCTTCTCCAATCAAATTTATTGGTTTGTATATTCTTACATGCTCACGATAAATGCCAGAATAAACATAAATCGTATAGCCATTTTCTGCATCATTTATGGCAGATTGTATGCTTGTATAGTTGTTTGGACCGGAGCCACCAACATAAAGAGTATTGTTTGTATTCATGTTTGAATCAACATTGT
Organism: uncultured Thermoplasmatales archaeon; assembly: GCA_964606745.1. Lineage (GTDB taxonomy): Archaea > Thermoplasmatota > E2 > UBA202 > DSCA01 > VBQP01. The sequence continues at coordinate 8,640 of CAZSHJ010000029.1, forward strand.
TTCCATTGATGGATACAAATGGAATGAAGAGAAGGAATGCAACTGCAATTGTTACTATTTTATTCATGGTTTTATATCACCTCTGTGCTTAAATTTCTTTTGGCAAATAAAAGGGGAGGAGGGTTATGCCAAGGTTTGATATTCCTCGGCGGGTTGGGATACCGCATTATTTGTCTGTTGCGTATCACTGCTATTGTTGTTGTCACTATTATTGTCATTGCTCACAGTAAAGTGCCATACCGGTCCTTCTGCAACTCCTCCATATTCGTCTGTTGCTACCACTTTCCAGTAATAAGTATTTCCGGCGGTTAGAGTTCCAGAATAATGATAGCTGCATGTATTTTCGGTTGTTCCAATTAACAAGCTTGGCGAGCTGGCTCCAAAGTAAATTTTGTAAGTAACATCATCACCATCAGGGTCTTCACCGCTCCATCTCAAATCAATTCCGTTAAGCGTAGTCTGACTACCTATAGTACCGATGCTACCGGTGGTTGCAGAGGATGATTCTAATTCCCGAGAAGCTATCATTTCTACCGGCTCTGCAATACTTGAAGATGTTGATGCGGTAGCGGCAGTTGTCAAAGACCCAACATTTGCACTTCCAATCTGTGTAGTGCCCTGATTTAAAGAATATGGTGTCTGAGCTACTTGTAAATCTAAATATGCTGCCTGCAAATTCACCTGAGTTGGGTCACTTTTAACCGTTGTAGAATCTGGATTTATGCTGCTTACATATATGGTTGCCCCAGTAGTTGGAGATGGATTTGATGGGGTTGACGGCAAAGTATTGATAACATGTATGGTAAAATTCTTATGTGGGCTTTCTGCTCCAACAGAATCCGTACACCATACCGTTACTTTCTGGTAACCCAGATTGTTAAACCTATGGTAAAATCCATAAAACAAATCCTGAACATATTCTGACTCTTGAGTTACACCACCACTAAATCCCATGAAGTATTTTATCGTCTGGGTGTTAATATCGGCATCCCATGACTGAATTTTATAATAATAATTCAAATATCTTCGCACTTTATCTTTTGGTATATCAACTCCATTTTCATCCGGCCAACACACATGGAGAGAGATGATTTTCGGTCTATGATTTACAATATAAACCGGTAATGAGTCAGACCAATCGGATTCCATACCATCACAATCAATTGCTTTAGCTTTTACTTGGTATGGATATGGACTAATGGTTCTGGAATAAGAACGGGTAACTTCCACAGCAGGTTCCCCGGTTTCATTGTATCCTGTAGTGGTGGTATTTCCATCGCCCCAGTCAATCACATATTTTACAGGATCATTATTTGGATCCACCGATTCTACATGAAATGTGTATGGCGTATCTGTATCTCTGGGTTCATTACCAACCACACTAATAGTTGGTGTGGGTGGTGGGGCGATACCATGTACAATAACCTTGCTAACCTTGCCTTCATTGCCAATTTCAAAATGGCCGCCGTCAATCCAAGACTTAAGGCCGATATAAATAGAGTTAGGATTGGATGTAGGATTTTCCTTCCCCTTTGCCTGAAAGTTAAAAGTGGTATTGAATGTGAGCCAAAATTGGGGAGCGTCAACCAAATCTGCTTTGAAAACAAGAGCAAGTAAAGTAGTTAGTACAATCCACTCCGTTGGAGCTAAATAACCAGCTTTACTCAAAATATCAGCAATGTCTCCCCAAAATGAGCCGTACACCGTCCCTATTTCTTTTTCTTCTTGCTTAATATCATAGCCCCAAGGATATTGCCAGACTATATCCCATCCAGCTTTATCACCGTAGCCTCCGTCTCCAGCATATGTCTGTACATAGTCATCAATTGTTGCTTCAACAGTTATGCTTTTATCTCGCCCAACTGGAAGATCTATGCGTTGAAATACGGATGCCGAACAACTAACATCATCAATTTCCCCCGATGTATTGGCGAAGGTTGCCACACCACCTGTATCCATGCAAACTTCTGCTCTCGAATCTCCAGGAAAACTAAGAGCTGTTTTACTGCCGCTATACGGTGGTTCATACACCATGTAATCCTTTAACGTCGAAGGCCCTGACCCACATCGCCCCCGGAATCGATTGGTTCCTCTGTACTGGCATTACTAACCGGTATTATGGTGGCCACCATGATCGCCGCAACAAACACAACACATATTTTCACTTTCATTTTATCTACCAATACAGTAATGCTGTTTTTTTTTTATATTACTTTCGGTGGGTAAAACTGTTTTGAGAGAACAAGTTGCTTTTTCAGGCATAGGTTTTTATAAAAATTTTTTATTATACCAGCCCGATGAGGATTATTATGGCATCACATGGGACGGAAATTACTGGAGCGACTACGTGGGAATAAAAATCAGAATCCCTGGATTTATAGGAATACCCTACCACATTCCAGGGAGAATGAATCAGTGGGACACGCATCCGAGAATGACGCCCGTAACTGATTAATATTCTCGCCACTTGTGCCCGCACTTGGTACAGGTATATATCCTTGTCTCAGGTTCGTCCGCTGCACGTGTCTGTCTTAATATCCAGTAAGCCTCATTGTTATCGCATTTCGGGCATCTAACATTTGTTTTCGGAAGGACATTAAAATCCTCGTCTTTTTCTATAATAGTAAGCTCCTTTTCCTCTCTGCTTGATACAACCACTCTACTCCTTTCCTTCTTCTTGCTGTATCCACACTTTCTGCACATCATTTCATCCCCTTTTGGGTAAAGGAGAGAGCCGCATTTCGGGCAAAACATAGATGAAGTAATGAAAATGGTATAAATAGTTTTTGTGAGTGAAGTGGTGATTCAACATCAGTTTCTCTGCAATTCCAAATACTTCGGAATGTAAGATTTTATTCAATATTCTTGCTACTTTCCGAATGCCGACTTTCACAGGAATATTTATATAGCAACTCAGATATAGTATTAACAGGTGTTGATTGGAACACATAAGGGGAATGAGGGTCAGTTTAAATTTTCCCCGCGTTTCCTCCTTGCCCTCGTTTCCCTCCCTATTTCTTTCTAATTTCGGGAGAGAGAGGAACTACAACTATTGATACACCTTGCACAACAAATAAAAGAGGTATAAATGGAAACAACTCCTTCATGTCTTTTATATTTTTATCTCTTTATATTTGTCCTTCTATCTTCTCTGTGACTGTCATCCATACATTACTGAATAACTTCTCCTCCAATAGAGCATTTATGAATTGTTTTGGTGGTACACATGCCTCAGGAGCTTTAACTCCGGGGGAATTGATAGTGCCGTTGGCTACCATCCGGGCGCCCAGTGCCGCCGGGGTGGCTGTTCCCTCGCGCATATGGGAAGTACCGGCAAATGTATGTATTTTTGACTGTGAATTCTTTTTTCCTGTCACCTCCACCATGACGGCTCCTCCTTCTGGTACCTTATCTCTTATATTACTCATATTTTCTTCCATGGAGGAAATAAATGATGCCATAAAGTCAAGAGGTGCCACTTCATATCCTTTTACATTAATCGGATGTTCTGAAAGAAGACCTAAAGAGTGCACCTGAAGCAATGCCTGCCTGAATTCGGGAGGGAAAAACGTTCCCTTGCAGCATACGTTCTTCACTTCTTTAATATATCGCGGCAGGGTTACCGTCTCCGGATGACCAAAGTAGTATACGGTTGCCTGGCCAAAGGGTTCAGGGAATTTCACATATTCCCCACCATCAACCAATCCTCTTGCTTTCTGGTAACTGCCATTTTTGTAGATGGGCACTTCACCAAGCCAGCAGTGAAACATATGGTATGGAATGGCTCCTCCTGCTTCCTCCTCTATTCCACGGGTTACGTATATCTTTATTTCATCAACAGATGTGAGTTGGTTTGAGACGTATGCAGCAATAACATTAGTAATTCCCGGGCTTGCCCCAAGGCCAACAATACATGTGACGCCTGCATCGATAGCCTTATCATTAAACTCGTCGATGAGTTTCTGGGTAGTATCATAGTCGTCGCAAATATCCACGTAATCAATGCCGTACTCTATAGCGGTTTCAAGAATTCGAGGGGCGAATTTGTAGAACGGGCCGATGCAGTTGACGGCAACATCCGCACCTTTCAAACTTTGGGAAATACTTTCCTTGTTTGTCGCATCTATCTTCATGTAATCTATTTTCTCACTTATCTCACTTATCTTTTTTGCCCTCGAAACATCGATATCTGCAATGAGCAACTCCGAAAAAACATCAGTTTTCGAAAGACATTCAACAGCATAACTTCCCATTACTCCTGCTCCCCCTAACACAACAGCCTTCACAATATCACAGTATGTATCAAAAGTTTATAATAAAAACATTTTGCCGGGATTATACCCAGGAACTGTTATTTTCTCCGGTTTTTGCATCTGCAACAAGCATAAATAAATCGTGCAATAATATTATATGGTTAACTTCCATTAGTACTGGTAAAGATACGATGAGTGCCGAGAGAGAATTTATAATTAAAATAGACCCGTTCAATGTCACTTTTACACCGCTCCCTGGTTCGACGCTCACCAATCTGTTACGCCTTTTGGTACAGAATCGTTTTAAAACAGGATTTATAGGTATGCCTCGAATGCTTTACTCCATTGCAATGAGTGCTGTACTATCTCCCCTTGGCATATTGGAAAAAATACGTTTCGACAAGAAAATAAAGCATACAACAATAGAGAAACCGCCGGTGTTCATTGTTGGTCACTGGCGAAGCGGCACTACCTATCTCCACAATCTTATGTCTCAAAATCCCCACTTTGCCTATCCTAAAACCTTCCAGACTCTTACGCCTGCAATATTTTTAGGGTTCGAGAAACTTATAAAGCCTATAGTGAAGGCATCTCTTCCCCCAACGCGCCCTGAAGATAACGTGCCCCTTGGCGCCGACCTACCTCAGGAGGAGGAATATGCAATGGGGAATTTATGTCCGTATTCATTTTATAACGGCTGGTGCTTCCCCCAGAAAATGGAGTTCTATCACCAGTTTGTGTGTATGGAAAACGTGCCTCGTAGTGCGATAGAGGAATGGACGCGGGTATATCTGTATTATATAAAGAAGATTGCCTTTTCAAATGAAGGCAGGCAGCTGGTGCTGAAAAACCCTGCCAATACTGCCAGAATTAAACTTCTGCTGGAGATGTTCCCGAATGCAAAATTTATCCATATTTACCGGAATCCCTATCACGTTTTCCTTTCGATGAAGCGGGATATTGAATCGGAGATGCCGCTCTACTGTGTGCAGCAGCCAAAATATGATGGCCTTGAGCAAGAGATGGCTGGTCTATACAGCCGCATGTTTGAAAAGTATTTTAAAGAGAAATCGCTCATACCTGAAGGCAACCTTGTTGAGGTGAGGTACGAAGAGTTTCTTGCCGATCCTTTAAGTAAGATAGAGCGGGTGCATAATGAGCTAAAGTTGCCCGGTTTTGAGGAACATAAGGACACCTTTGCCAGCTACATCGCTTTGCAATCAAAGATTAAACCCCACGTTTATAGATTCGATGAATCGTTGAAGGAAAAAATTTACAGTTACTGGAAATCCACCATAGATAAATGGGGATATGAGGTATGAGGAACTTAAAAAATTTCACTAATTAATGTATGATGCCATTTCTAAGATTTTTCTGCGGTAGCCGCAATATTTACTTCCCTTACACCTATAAAAAGGAAAAATGCGGTTGCCCATAGAATCGCGATTAATACAAGTGAGTAGTAGTAGCTTCCCCACATTGATTTTACCGGTTCTACAATGGCTATTAAAATCATGGAGCCCAGCTGGGAGAAGAACCACAGCATGGAAGAAGCCCTTCCTTCCATTCCGGGTCCGGCAATTCTGCTTGATATTTCCAGAACCAAGGGAAGGGCGGACATCAGGAAAAAGCCGGTTACGAAACAAATAGCCGCAATCAATAGAAAGCCCTCTGTAACTCCGATAAGGTAGAGCATAATAGCACCAATGGCAAGGTCTGCCAGGATAAAAGGCTTTATTTTCTTAATTTTGTCTGAAATTGCAGGTATTGCTATTGAACCGATAACCCCGCCAATTATCATCAATCCGCCGGCAATCCCTGCTTTATCCATACTTATCTCATGCAGGGAATTGAGCATCTCCTCAAGCCATGTCATGATGGCTGTGAACCCTCCAACACCGGCAAAGAACCCGTACTCGAGTATAAGAAAATCCTTCAATCTGGATAAATTCCAGATGTCCCTAAGTGTGAAGGTTGAGGCAGCTTCTTCTGTAATTGCTGTCTTTCCTTCCTTTGCAAGAATGAGGAATAGAAATGCCCCGATGCATGAGATGAATGCATAAATCATGAGCATACCCTTTATCCCAAAAGATAAGAAAAGCATAGGCGTAAGAATAAGTGCAAGCATCATCCCAAGGAATAAACCAATCGTTCCGAGCCCGGTGGCAAGTCCCTGTTCTTTTTCTGGGAACCACGATACCGCAAGTTTTGTGATACTGCCGAAAATGAAGGCTTGGGAGATGGCGGCGCCACTCTGGGAGATAAGCAGAATCATAAAGTTGCAGTCGGGAAACGTGGAGAATATTCGCAGTACTGAAAAAATAGCCAGAATTATCGCCCCTATCCCCACGCTTGTTCTGAAACCTTTTTTGTCTATGAATATTCCTATCGGAATTGCAGATATAACGAAAATGAGAGGCCAGACAAGTGACAGAAGAGAGATATCGAATGCACTCACATCAAAAAGTTCGCTAGCCTCAGAGGATATGGGCGCGAAGGTAAGCCACGATAATTGCGAGAGCAATGCTATAATCATAAAAACAGCCAGCACTACCCACCGATAAGAAGAAATCCCTTCTTTATTTGCCTTTTCACTCATTTTCTCATCCTGCCTTTGTTTGAAATACATTAAGGTTTAAAAAATGTTTTTTAAAAATAATTTAACTCATACAACGGTTGAAATGAAAGTGGTGGCTTCTCTCTCTTGTGAAAGTATGCTAACTCATCACTCCTGTACTAGATGCTGCTTAACTTTCATTTCTTCAATATTTCCGGCATTATCAACTGCATAAAAGCGTAATTCGGCAGCCTCTGCATATATTTCATAGTCTGCAAAACAAAGTTCCACGTTTGATGTATATGCTGTTTTCTCCCCCATCTTGGTTTCTATAATGCCATCACTATCACTGTCCCACCACACTTCATAGTAAATGTAATCCACCCCGGAGGTATCATCTGTCGCATTGAGCCATATGAGTGTTCCAGGTGTCACAACATAGCCATTTTCCCAGCTCGGCTGCCCCACTTCTTCGGTAGTCACAGGCGGAGTTGTATCTTCTTTGGGATAATAGTAGACGGTGACAGTATCGCTTCCTTCATTTCCTGCAGCGTCTTTTGCCCATACTGTAATTTCATTCCATCCGGGATGTATTTCAAGAGTAAAAGTAAATTCAAATGATGTGAGTTTATCAATGTTCCAGGAATAATCTTCTTCACCTCCTTCCCATCCATGATGGTAGCCAAGCTCAACTACTCCAACATTATCTGTTGCGATTCCATTAATCGTAATATCTGGATTATCAAGTTTGGATTGATCTGGCGGATCTGTTATGGTTGTGGTTGGTGGAGTTGTGTCTTTCGGTGGCTTTTTAGTAACTACAATAATACAGGTGCCCTGATCTGTTTGATATTGCAATCCTGGTTCATATTCTGTGTTTTTATGGGTATGTCGATCATCCCATACAGTTAATGTAACATTATATGTGCCAGGAGACAACCGAACATTGACTATTTTACCATAACTTTGATTGTCGTCATTGCTCTCATCTTTTCCATCAGCATCCCAATCATCTTTTGGAGTTGTGTTGAGATACTGTTTGCCATTGGGCACATCAACTAATGCATCTAAATCCCAGTAATATTTGAGATATGATGTATCGTCATCAGTTGTTGATGAACCAGATCCGTCTAAAGTAACCTCTACATCGTTTTCATCGGCTTCTAATTCAAATGATTGGTCAGGTCCCGCATCTGCACATGGTTTATAATATCTGTGCAAGAAAAAGTGCCACCCTATGGATCTAAAAATTAATCTGGGTGTTTCAGGAAATGGATGAGGAGATCTACCCTCATAAGGAACCTTTCCGTGTTCTGTGGTTATGTCAATTGCATATATTGCGAGAGGGTCATTAGGAGATTTAATCCGAGAAGGTTCTGGATCGTTATATGGCTTTCCTTCAGAAAATCCCCTCCCTTCTGTAATCCTGTTTCTGGGGAAATAAATGGATATTCCATGCCTCTCCATAAATTTATTATATACTTGACCGATAAGAACCTTTTTTATATATGATAAAACATCTTTAGATCCCTCTTTATATTCCTTATAGATGCCGTTGCTTTTGTTTATTTCATCTATAAGAACATACAAATCTACAAAGTTATCATCCTTCATAGTAGCGAGATATGTCACCCTATTACAGTGTCTAACATTGGATACATCCATCTGGCAATTATCTCCTGGATTCCCATGTGTAGTATAAGGTGCATTTTCATTATCTCCCCAATCTTCCATTCCTTTTCTTAAATTCTGTGAAAGAATTGCCATGCTATTCATTAGACGGTTATAATAGTCATAATTGAGCCTCACAGCGCTAAGAGTATAAAAATCATCATTTGGATTTGGACTTTTGGAAAATTTATAATGATCATCGTAACTTTGGATGATCTTTTTTGCAAGTGCTTCCCCATCCCACTGAGGATTTTTACTAAGGTCTTCAAATATTCCTTTATAATCCCAACCACCCGCTGGTTCTATATCCTCTGATGCAACCATAATTTTTCCATAGTGTTCAATCTGTTCTCCAACTTCAATCATTGCCATGTAGCACATATCGAAACCAATGATGTCAAAAAATTTGTAATTAACAGATCCAAAAGCCTGGTTTAATTCATCCATGTAGAGCCAGTCATTGTGACTGGTATTGTCCATCATACATCCTTTCCATCCCCATCCATGACCTGAGAGAATTATGGCATAGTGTTTTGCGGGTGCATTTTCAATTGCCCAGTTTATAAATTCGGCAAGTGGGTCGGGTTCTCCTGTATTTTTCTCACCGATACATGCAGATTCACCTGTAGGCATGTATGCATATATTAATGAGTTCGCACTAATCCGGGCTCCCACCGACGGAAAATCCAGATATTCTGTACTGTTATCTTTCAATAAAAAGCCCCGAAAAGTTTTTCCTGTATTTCTTGTTTCCCATCTGTCTTCATCTCTATAACTTTCTTCGATTCTGGTTTTTCCATCGATTTGAAACACTAGATTAATGTTATCATCAGTCCCTACTTTTTCTAATTTATTTAACTGCTCAAAGGCATCAGGTTCGAGAGAATCTAATTTCTTCTGCCCACCCATGTTTAAGTCCTCTTTACTAAGTGGATTATGATCGACAGCCATGTAAAACATAATTGTCCAATTTTTTTCTTTGACAGAATTGGATAATTGGACAGGCATTTTTTTCTCTACTATTCCAAATACATCTAAGTTGCATCTTCCAGGAGAAGATTCAAATGCATCTTCCCCGCCATTTAACCACCAATCCAATGGAACATTTGTATCAGTGGAATTAGCATCCCTACCTATGGATTTACCTTCGATGAGACCAGGTAATTTTGAACCAATAGAAAATGCTTCTTTTACTATATGGAAATATTCTCCCTCATCCCATATCCCCGTCTTTGTTGCATAATCATGTGCTACGCCTGGCGTGTAATTGCCTTCATAGCAATAAGCAACAAAATCAATTATTGTTTTTGAACCGGGATTTCCTGTATACAAAGCACACTCGTCCATGTCATTGTCAAAAAGTTCCTGATTGCTGCCAACATAAAACGTTGCATTTCCATCTGAAAAATCATCATCATTGATACCATTTCCAAAATAAACAGCAAGATAGGTACCATTAGGGAATACCCAGTTTGGTAGAGTTGCTATGTCACTCCCAACCGAGTTGCTGATTGTCCATCCTTTTATCCTTATACTCTTTCCAGCATTGTATAATTCTATCCATTCGTTGCCTGCATCATCCCCTGTAGGATCAGACATTATTTCGTTTATCGTTGCATCTGGCCTGGATTTTGGAAAATTGAATATAAGTACGCTCACTTCATCGCTTTCATTTCCTCCATGAGCAACGGCTTTAATGACATGCCGCCCCATGACTTTTTCATTCCATACTCGTGAATAGGGATATGTGTAATCACTGAATTTGAGTACATCATCAATGTAAATGTCAATGCCATCAATATCTTCGCTTGTTTCTACCTCTATTGTAATTCCTCCCACCACCAAAGTAATCCCTATTGGTGCGATATCTCTATCAAACATATACAGATGGCCCTCCATCGGCTTTGTTATTTCGACTGTTGTTAATGAATTTTCTGTAAATTTATGTTCATTCGGAGGAAAAACTTCAGACAGGTGATCACTACTAACACCTATCGAAAACCAAAAAATAGTGCTAATAAATAGCACACTTATTGCCATGCCAATCCACTTGAGTGGTTTTGTCATATTTCACCTCTCACTACCATCAAAGCCGGATGGAATATATATAATTTGCTTGACTTTAGTGGGCCTCTAATCCAGAGGTTTTGTCATACCACTTTATGTAAAAACAAGTAGCGGGGCATGGATTTGAACCATGATTAAAATCTCGTCGTAAAATAGTGTATGCGATGAAAAATAAACCTATAAATATTTTGTTTATGAATAGTAGACCTCTTGCGTAATAACGATTTTGAGCAGCGATTCACTTTCTGAAGTA
>CAZSHJ010000030.1:0-19433 GCA_964606745.1 uncultured Thermoplasmatales archaeon
AGTCATGTATTCGTAATACACCTATAAGTATAAAAAGTTTAGTTTTTAACTATAATCTACTTTATCATCTAAATGAATTAGAATCTACATATGCCACCTTGTTTATGTTACTTCTATACGCACCGCTGTTTTGATACTAGCAAGAGCTATTTAACTAAGAAAGGCTTTTTATTCTAATCATGGTGCTATATTTTTTTAATGCATAAAAAGGCACAGTTAAATATAATACCAGCATCTTCTTAACAATAGTTAACATTAAATACTATCAAGGAATAAGTATAATGCATAAGTTGGTGATAATATGAAATATGAGAAATATATGTTTGCCTTCCTGGTGGCGTTTTTGTTAGGGGCAATTGCTCTTACATCCGGCATCTCTTTGCTGATGGCAGATGCAGTTAATAGTTACAACAATCCTCCGGACCCGCCAGAAATAAGTGGGCCCACTTCTGGCAAAATTGGGGTTACATACACATATAAAATAACCATAAGCGATCCTGACGGAGATCAATTGAAAAAACTGGAGATTGATTTTGGTGACGACAATATTACGCTGTTCGAGTGCGGTTGTACGGATTCCCCGTGGGTATCGGGTACAACTCTCTATGTCTCGCATGAATGGAAGGTATCGGGCAGTTATGCCGTGAAGGCGAGAGTCATGGATATATACTGGGCGTGGAGCGATTGGAGCAATCTGGAAGTTTCTATGCCAAAGACATACCATGGCATCTTATCGTTTATAGAAAGGATAAATGAATGGTTCATCTCGATAATGGGGAGGGATATAATGCCCTTTTAGGGCAAACTTAAATATCGGATGCGGGATATAACGATTGGGTGAAAATATGGGTACCGCAAAGTTAATCGGGCTGTCATTTCTCGGCGGAGGCATATTAATACTCGTTGCATACGGGCTTTACAACATTTTAAAGGAAATTAGCAGCATAGACCCAATCATTTTTATTGCATTGCTGGGAATTCTTTTCGGTATCGCAGTGCTGATTGTTTCAACTGCAACTGATAGAAAAAGCGAGGAAGAGAAAAAAATAAAGAAGGAGGATTTGAAACCATGATAATAGTAAGTACGAATTTCATTCCGGGAAAAGAAATAAAGGAAATGCTTGGGCTTGTGAGGGGAAACACCATACAGGCAAAGAATATTGGCAAAGATATCGTAGCCGGCTTTAGACAGATTGTAGGGGGAGAAATAAAGGAATATACAGAAATGCTCAGCGAGGCGAGGGAAATAGCATTGCAAAGAATGGTGGAAAAGGCGGAAAAGCTCGGGGCAGATGCAGTGATAAATACACGTTTTATGACATCGGCGGTGATGGGGGCAGCCGCAGAAATTCTGGCATACGGTACTGCAGTGAAACTGGAATGAGCACCTTATTCAATTGTTTCATGCGTATGTTCCAATATCTCCACTATTTTTCCCTCAATAACGGATGCAATGATGGTGTAAAGAGTAAGGACAGAAACAAAAACAACACCAAAATAGTAAATCATTACCGGAATCAGCGGAATCTTCACCGCCCTGTTGTATAGAAAGACGGCCAGAAAACCATCTCTCATTCCCTTCTCTCTCAGCTCCTTCAACAGAGGGTACCAGACGTATATCGAGCCGTGACTCACGATTCCGAAGGATACTGCCAGAAGCCATCCTTTGATTCCCGATTCCTTTCCGAGGTATTTCAAAACGGTTTTCGGCTTCAATAAATAGCTTGAAATCCACATCAGCAGGATGACCATAACAAGTACGGGAAGAATCTGGATGAGTATGTCCAAACTTATCCGGAGCGATTTGTAGATTTTATTGCTGTCAAAGAAAAACAAAATGGCATATAGCACCATTATAAAAACGAGAAAATATATCCCGTAGCGGAATGTACCGTTGCCCTTTCTTCCCTCCCCCTCCGAATTCAACCGATCACCCCGATTGTCAGGACAGTTGTCATGGCGACAAGAATCGCGAGAATAAAGCTCAGACCGTTTCTGGTAAGGGCAAATCGCTTTCCCAGTATGGCGGCTTCGGCAGGAAGTTGAGCCACTCCGACAGTGACCCATGCCAGTATGAACGATGTTACGGCAAAGAGGCTTACCCCGTCATCAATCAATCCTCCGCCTATTATGTAGCTGGTTATGGGATTGCCTGTTGAAATGCTGCCTATGAGGGCGCCCAGCAGCGTGTCGTGAAGCGGTTTGTCCGTGAATACGGAGGCAATCATCTTCGGTGTTATGTAAACCTTGAACAATCCGAGCAGGAGAATAATGCCCAGAAGCATGGGGAGCATCGTTCCGAAACCCCTAATGGTCTTATAAAATGAAATAGCAATACGCTTTTTTGTTTTTTCATCCATTGTATCTCCGTACGTTTACCGGTGTTTACTGGATAGCTTTCTCATATAAAATCTGTTGCCTTGGTATTCCAGTTCAATTATTTTATTTTCGCCTATCAATTTTTCAATCACTTTCCAGTCAGCATTGGCTTTCATTAAAAATTCTTTTACGGCATCTTCTCTCATGGGATGAACGGACATTATGCCCAGCAAATCTTCTTCTGTATTTCCCGTTAATGCGAAGGCATTCCCCTCGTAACCTATGAGATATTCTGCTTCGACTGCTCTTTCTCTAAAAATTTGGTATGCATCATTTATTGCTTTCTCTGTTGCAGGCTTTACCCATTTTTCTCCGGGCGGTCTTGTAGGGATGGAAATGTAGCTCTTTTCCGGTTTTAGCTCTGAAATAAAATCGGCAATATTTGACACCTCATTTTTATCATCGTTAATGCCATGAATGAGCATCGTTTCTGTTGTAAGCTCTCCGTCGAAGGTGGCGGAGAAATCCATCATGCCCTCCAATATACTATTAAGGCGAAGACTGCCATGCGGTCTATCTACGTTGTGCCATATGCTTTCGCTCACTGCATCCACTTTCAACGAGACCCAGTCGGCCCTGTGCAATTCATTTCTCACATCTTCTCTCCCTATCAGTGAGGCGTTGGTGATAACGGCAATTTTTATGCCCAGTTGTTTAAGGCCTTCAATTTCTCTGCCGAGATTGATATCCAGAGTCGGCTCCCCGTCAGGCACAAAAGTAAGGTAGTCTATATGCTCTCCGGCGTCCCCTGCCTCCTTCACCTTCTCTTTCACATCACGCACTATTTTCTCTGCACTGTAAAACTCCCTGCGTTCTGCCTGCATGTTCAATGTCCTCCCAAGTTGGCAGTATACGCAGGAATACGTACAATTTTTCGGCGGAATGCTGTTTATTCCAAGGCTCCGCCCCAGCCGCCTTGAGGGCACGGGGCCAAAAGCTATATTATTTGCGTCGTTCTCCATTTTTTATGCCCTCCAATATATAAAGACTGGCTGTTTTCGGGTCATTGCTTTCCATTACTTTTCCATCCTTTATTCCAAGGAAATATCCTTCGCTTTTTATGTAAAAATAATGCAGCATAAAATCCTTTATTGCATGGATATCCATGTGTTTTATGTTTCCTCTGATATATGAGTTTTCATTTGCATATTTTTCCCTAAAATAATCTGATTCGGGATTGAGCATCATAACCAGAATTTTTCCCTTGCCTTTAAGAGTCCGGTATGCTTCTTTTATCGCTTTCTTATAATCAGGTATGAATTCAAGGGATGTGAGATAAAGCACGGCATCAAATGTTTGACCATCAAAATTCAGGTTTTGAGCGTCTCCCTGCACTGTATGAAATGATTTCGGTGCCTGCTCAAGCATCTCTCCAGAAATGTCAAGTCCGGTTATTTCCATGTCTTTGTGCAACCGATTAAATTCTGCTTCCAGCACAGCAGGACCGCATCCCACGCTCAATATTTTTTTGCATCCTTTTAATCTGCTTTCAATCAATTCCAGTTCTTTCTTCGTTATCTTATTGCCTGGCTTTTTTTTGTAAAATTTCAGATACTTTTCAGCATTGCCCATTTCACTCATTTTCCTCAAGGCAATCTACTGGCTTACAGGAGCAAATCAAGTATTGCCTTATCAAAACCAACAACGGCCTGACCCTTTATTACCGTTACGGGCATCCCCGTCTGACCGGAATCCCTCATCATATCCTGTATTGCAGACGGATTTATTGAAACATTAATTTCCCTGAAGGAAACGCCCTTTGATTTCAGATATTCCTTTGTTCTTGCACACTAGAGGTATCTTCTGATGTATAAATTGTAACCTTTTAGTTGCCAGCTGTAAATCCATCTGAATCAGGGGTTTTGCAATTAGAACTTCATCTGTTCTGGGCATTCCGATTGAAGATTCCATAGCTCTCTTTAACATGGATTAAAGATGAATAGTGGATACGTTTCTCTTCATCTCTATGTTTTTATCAGCCATTAATTTTTTTATTGAGTCACTTGCATCTATCGGGTTACTGCCCGAATTCTCTGCAAGTATTCTATACATGCTTTCCATTTGTTAGTATTTTCCCTACTTTCAGTCATTTTGTAAATGCCATGGGGTCCAAGCAAGGCACTCACCGATTCTTTATAGATTTGTGGCCTTTCTTACTTTCTTATACTGCATATGTCATGTTTGTATGGATTGAAAATAATAACCGAGCCAGTAATGGAAATTATCGTATATTATGTTTGTATAAACCATACGCAAGACCGAATTTTAAGATAACTTATTACAGCAACTCCCGTATTTTTTCCCACATGTTTTTTATGATGCAGGCAACATTATTATCAGAGAATTCCACTACATTTTTTCCATGAATCATAGCATCTGTAAAAACGGTATCATATGGGATCTTCCCCACAATGTTTATGCCATTCTCACTACAGTATCTCTCAATATTTTCCGTATTTTCTTTGTTTATATCATATTTATTGATGCATACCACTGCAGGCACATTAAAATGATTTGCGACCTTCAAAATTCGTTGCAAATCATGAATCGCTGAAAGTGTTGGTTCAGTGGCAATCAAAACAAGGTCAACGCCGGTTATGGAGGAAATAACAGGGCATCCGGTGCCCGGTGGTCCATCGATTATGATCAGTTCCTTTTCATTCTTTTCCGCGAGTTTTTTTGCATTTTCTCTCACTACTGTTACCAGTTTGCCCGAAGCCTCCTCGGCCGTCTTAAGCATGGCATGGGACATGGGCCCGAAACGGGTCTCGGAAATGTATGAAAAACCGGAATTTCTGTCAATCATGCTTATGGCATCTACGGGACAGACATATTCGCATACGCCACAGCCCTCGCAGTTCTCCTTGATGAGGTTTATATCTTCATCAATTGCCCCAAATCTGCATGCCCTGTGGCATTCCTTGCAGTCTATACATTTTTCTTTGTCAATGGATGCAATTTCCAGTCCGTGAAACTCCTCGGTTTTTTTAATATCTGGCTTGAGAATCAAGTGCAGGTCGGAAGCGTCGACATCGCAATCGGCAAGCACTGCATTGGCAAGCGAGGCAAATGCAGCAGTGATAGAAGTCTTTCCCGTCCCGCCTTTACCGCTTATTATTGTAAGCTGTTTCATTTATCCACCTCCTTCTTTATCTGCTGGAAAAGATTTTGGAATTTATCATGCCATTCCGGCAGTTCATCTGTGAATGGGATGCCCTTGGAATAAAGATATGCTATCTCCCTGCTGTAGGGAATTTTCATGAGAATAGCTATACCTTCCTCCCGGCAGTATTGCTCGGCTTTTTCATCGCCTATCCCATCACGATTTATGATGACGCCGAAGGGGATGTTCATGAGTCTAACCACATCAACCGCCAGCTTCAAGTCATGAAGCCCGAACGGGGTAGGTTCTGTCACAAGTATGCAGTAATCGGAACCACCTATTGTCTCGATAACGGGGCATGATGTCCCCGGGGGAGCGTCAAGTATGACTTCCTTGTTTCTGTCAACCTTCTTTTTCAGGGCTTTGAGAAGTGGGATTGTCTTAATCTCTCCGATGTTAAGCAATCCGTGGTAAAAATCAAGTTCGCCGGCTGTGCCATGCTCTATTTTTCCTATAGCGACCTTCCTCCAGCTTATCGCATCACGGGGGCAAACAATTTTGCATCCACCGCATGAATGACAGAGTTCTGGAAAGACAAGCACTTTTGAAGGCAAAACAGCAAGGGCATTGTACCTGCAAAATTCGCTGCATTTGCCGCAGTGGTCACATTTTTCCTCGTTGATTTCGGGAACGTCCACTGTGACATCTTCCTCTTCATCCACTTTTGCTTTAAGAAAAACATTTGCATTTGGTTCCTCTACATCACAGTCAATTATCTGGGCTTTCCCGATGCTAAGTGCAAGATTTGTTGCAGCTGTTGTTTTTCCTGTTCCGCCTTTTCCGCTGGCGACCGAAATTATCATTCTTTCACCTTCAAAACAAGATTGCCGACCTCGATGCCGATATCATTTGCAACCAGAGGACATTTCACCATTAATAAAAAAATCATATCACGGTCGACATTGCTGAGCGATTCATAATTACCTTGGCCTTTGGCAATTACTGTATCTGCATTCTTGAAGTGATTTAAAAAATCTTTAGATGTATATGATAGTATTGTCCCGGGTGCAGATTTTTCCAGACCTTTATCTCCTTCTATTATTTCTGCGAAGTTATCAATGCCTGCATATATTGCATCTTCAATGGTTGCATCGTTGATAATGGGATTTGCCTTGACCACATACGTTATCTTTTTTCCCATGTCCGCCAGCTTTGCGATCAACAGTCTATCGAAAAAAGTTTCCCCGGCATTATCTGCCAAATAAAGAATGTTTTCTGTCTTCTCCAGTTTACTTTTGAATTCCGAGTAAGAATTGCCCACTTCTCTATCCATTGCCTTATCTATCATATCCTCAACATCATACCTGTTGGATGTACCGAAATCAATCACATTTCCGATAATTGATAGCTTGACAGCCGTCAATAGCGGGTCATCGGCTTCATTGACCATTTCTTTGAGATGGGAATAAAGTTTTTCCGCCTTGTCATTTGATAGTTTCTTCACTTTTTTGTAGGGGTCTTCAGAACCGGCTACATGTCTTATGATATCATGTATTTCTCTGGAGATCTCTGGGGGGGAATTGTTAAAAGAAGCATTCTGCAGGTGTGACATCACTGCTCTCATAACCCTGACATGAACTTCTTCATCATCGGTTGCCATACGTGCAGCTTCCAGTGACTGATTTAAAAAGCATGATATGCACTCGAGATTGCTTTTCATTTTCTCACTTATGCCTTCAAGTTATCATGTCACATTACTGAAATCTTCCGCGGCCGCTGCCTCTTCCCATTCCGGAATGGCTGCCGACAGTAGGGGCATTTGCTTTATGCAGTTCACCTTTCTTGTATTTCTCAATTGCCTCTTTCACCGTTCCGCTCGCTCCTGTAATGACCTTCACCCCTGCCGCCTGCAGCGTCTGGAAAGCATTTGGTCCCGCATTGCCCGTTATCACAGCATCCACGCCGGCATGAGCAAGCATCTGGGCGGTTTGCACTCCAGCGCCGCCGGAAGCCATTGCATTTTCATTTGAAATGACTTCGAATTCCATGGTTTCAGGGTCGGCTATTATAAAATAAGAGCACCTTCCGAGCCTCTGGTCAACAATTGAATCCAAGTCTTTGCCTGTTGATGATATTCCTATTCTCATGGTTTCACTCTATCGGTGTGAATTGTGATTGTTTACTTAATAGTTGGCATTATACTCTCGTCATGGGTGTGCCACATTTGGGACATTTTCGTGAATAACACGGGCTGCCCAGCTTGTGCGATTCCCTGTGTCCACAGTTGGGGCACAGGCATTCCCCATTTGGCCCCTGGGCAAATCCGCCGCCCATTCCTCTGCCTCTTCCCTGGCCACGGCCGCCACCACTCCTGCCCCCGCCCTGCCGGGAGCCCGTTCCATCTCTACCTGGCATAGTTAATCACCTCTATTCATCTCTCATATTGGGTAAGAAGGGCTATTTCTCCTCTTTTTTCTCCTTTGAGAGCTGCTGTATCCTGTCCTTTACGGACTTGAGTTCCTCTTCCAGTCCTTTTACCACGTCTTTGAGATATGATTTTTCTTCTTCCTTATCTCGCTCCACGTATGTGCCCGGATATGGTTCGTGGTATGGCTCGTAGTACGGATAGTCCCCCTGCCAGAATCCTCTGCCCCGTCCCCAGAAGCCGCGGCCGTAACCTCGTCCATATCCTCTACCTCCACCTCTGCCGAAGCCCGATCCTCTTCCAAATCCGCCACCACCTCTCGGTGCTCCTTTCGTATATCCCGGGCTGTCGTAGCCCGAGCAGTATCCCAATCTTCTTCCTGTTCTCGGTCCCAGACCTTCCGGTCCTGTTCTATCTCCACTTGGCATTTTTTATCACCTAAAAAGAGTATATAGGAGTAAATATATAAGTATTTTCCAAAATCTTAATATAAAACATGCATATAACGCAGCAAATCCTTTCCCATTTCGTTTACATACCCACCATTTTCCATGCAGCTTTCAATAGAATTTTTTCAATGACGATGGTAATTTCGGCATTCTCTCTTTCATCGGCGTAAGCCTCTCGTGGTTTTCCCAAAGTGATGGTCGCTCTGTCCGCATGGGGAATCTGTGCATGGCCGGCCCATGCAACGGCACGCTGAAGCATCCACCAGTTGTAATCTCCTTCTGATGAAATGCCATCGCTCCAGTTGTAAATGAACCATGTGAATATTGTATTTTGCCTCACGGGAAATTCCTCCGTATGCCCTCCAAAAAATGTTTTCTTCTCAGGATGGGGGCCGAACAATGCTATCCTTCCCTCTCCATAAGTTGTTGCAACGGCAGCATACTGGCCTTTGATGTCGGTTGTCACATTACTTTTTATTTTCCATCCGTCGTTCCATTTCCAGTAGTGCAGCGGGGCAACATTCATAGGCTCTTCCGCATATATTGCAATGGGAACAACTTCACCGCATCTCTCATCGGTGCTGTCAGCAGGATACATGCCCGGACCGCCGCCGTAACGAATACTCCTGTAAGTGTCATAAAATCCTCTCATTATTGGATTTCCACATTCCGGAATATACACATCTATCGGCGGCAGCCCGTAATTCCAGTTTGACTTCCATAGATATTGCCATTCCTGCATCTGCTGGTCGTTAACATACACGTTGGCAATTCTCAGTGCTGACAGACTCAGTGCGGTGTTGGGGCTGAATTTCTCCTGGAAGCCCATGGAAGCAAGATTGGCGCCGCCGCATATGCCCACATAGCCGCCTCCATTTTCCACGAATTTTTTTACGACCCTTCTCCATATCGGATTATAGGCATCGAAGTAGGGGCGGCCGCTTCCGGGAATAACAAGGACATCGAAATTTTCATTTGTTAGCGCATACTTTCCTTTTCCCACCACATCGCTTTTGTTTATAATTACGGGAACGATTTCGTATGTTGTATCATTTTCTTCCCATGAGTACAATATTGCCTGCTTTGTTTCCTCAGCAATTTTTTTTATTTCCGAATTGTAAACTGCCACCCTTATCTCTGTGCTTTTACTAAAATGCGGGGTGCTCTCTATCGGTAAAGAAACGGATAAAAGCAAAAAGAGAATGCATCCTGTCGTTATGGTGCGATAATGCATATATGCAAAACAGAGACGGTTATTTATAATCCGGCATACTGCTTGCCGAATCTAATTATCATCAATCTTTTTCGAGGTATTCTGCCACCCTTTCAAATCCTTCCTCTATCACTTCAACATTCTCCACATGGGGACCGTAACTTATTCTCACTCCCTTTTCCAGTGTTGAACCAAACCCTTTGCCTGGAATGAAGAGCACGCCCGTGTTTTTAAGCACACGTTTCACAAATTCATCTCCGTCCTCATTAACCTTCATGAGCGTGTACAGGCCGCCGCGGGGAATGAGATGGGGCATGCCAAGGTGCTTGTCTATCGCTCTCACTGTGATATCTGCAGCTTTTTTATATGCCATCCTGCTCTTATTCAAATATTTTTTAAGATAACCGTCTTTCAGAGCCTGCTCCAGATATTCCGTCATTGCAATCTGATGAAGTGTATCCGGGCATAGCATGGAGCACTGCTGTGTCCTTTCCATGCCGTCGATGACCTCGGGATGGGCTTCAATCCATCCAAGCCGCCTTCCCAGCCCTCTGCACCACTTTGAATTGGAATGGATGGTTACCAGATACGGATAATCGTTCGGGCTCCATGAAAAGTATACAGGCGGCTTATCAAAGCACTGGGTTTTGTAGGCATGGTCAATAACCAAAAAAATCTTTCTTTCCTGGCAGATGTCCATGAAGGCATTTATAATCTCGTGTGGTATAATCTGGGATGAGGGATTATCTGGCGATGGGAAAATAACGATTTTCGGTTTTTTCTTATCTATCAATTCCTTAAACCTTTCGATGGTATCATCGGTCGAGGGAATATATTCCCATGTTTCCGGATTAAGCACGGGAAGACGGGTAATCCTGCTCCTTTTCATTGCCATTTCAACCTGGCCCATATAGTTTGCATACGTAGGGTCAAGCATCAGAACTCCGTCACTTGGATTTGCAAGCGTGATAGATATATCATGGGTAAGCTGAGTCGAGGATGCCCCAACAATTATATTTTCCTCCTGCAGGCTGATGCCAAAAAGTTCCTTTTCCGTGGACGCTATCGCCTTTCTGGTTTCGGGAAAACCAAGGGTAGGGCTGTATTTACCCACATCGTGGAATCTTTCTCTATCCGAGCATATATCCACATACTTCTGCCTGAAAAGTTCCGGGGCATGGTGTCCCACCCATCCGCCTCCATAAGAGATAATTTCGTCGGGGTCAAGCCCCATGTTTATTATATTTTTATCGCTTGCCATCTTCATTATCTGGCGTATTGGCGAAGGTTTCCTCATCATCTCATTTAGCAGGTTGGAAAGTTCGGGCATGGGACGGGTATCCACTCAGGAAATATAACTTTAACTTTTTTCTGATATTATTTTTTCCAATTTTTCCTTATATTCAGCTGCCAGGTCACGAGCAATTTTTCCTTCTTTTCCTTCAGCATAAATTCGTATGATGGGCTCCGTTCCCGATGGACGTACCAGTGCCCATGCATCCTTGATATAAATTTTTGCTCCATCCGTCAGATCTACATTTTTTTCCTCATTTTTTATGAATGTGTCCATTACTTCCTCTTTCTTTTCATTACTGCATTTTACCTTTGTTTTAGCAAGATGGTATTCGGGCACTTCCTTTACCAGTTCCGAAAGTTTTTTGTTTTTAATAGCCATAATTTCAAGTATTGCAGCAGATGCCATCCCACCGTCCCTGCAGTACTGATGGTCAGGGAAAATAAGCCCACCGTTTTCCTCTCCTCCAAATGTTGCGTCAATCTCAATCATCTTTCTTGCCACAACAGGAGAGCCCACTTTCGTGTAAACAATATTCCCGCCCTTCATTTTCACAAATTCCTCGACGCAGCTTGACGTTGAAACAGGCGTTACCACCACCCCGCTGCCCTTTTCCGTCATGTAGCCGGAGATTATTGCAAGCGTTTTGTCCCCGTAAATGTATTCTCCGTTTTCATCGACAAATATCGACCTGTCGGCATCGCCGTCATATGCAATTCCCAAGTCTGCTTTGCACTCCTTGACTATAATCATTAAATCCCTTATGTTTTCTTTTACGGGCTCGGAATCTCTGCCCGGAAACTTCCCATCGGGATGGGCATTCAGCGTGATGACCCTGCATCCCAATCTTGATACGATATAGGGGTCTGCAACGCATCCGGCTCCGTTGCCGCAGTCAAGCACAACCGTAAAATTTTTCTTCTTTATTACCTCTGCGTTCACTCCGGACACAACAGCATTGATATACGGTTCTGTTGCATCTATTTCATACAGCTTTCCAATCTCATTCCATCTTGCCGTTTCCCATTTTTCGTTGAAGTAGATTTCCTCTATTTCATTCTCCTTCTCCTTGCCCAGTTCCGTGCCGTCTCCGTCAATAACCTTTATCCCGTTAAACTCCGGGGGATTGTGTGAAGCGGTGATTATGACCCCTCCCTCTCTATCACTTTCTTTTACGTGGTACTGCAGTGCAGGGGATGGGAGCATGCCTGTATCAAAGACATTGCAGCCTGTGGAAAGAAGACCTGCTGTTACTGCATCCTTAAGCATTTCATTGGATGTTCTCGTATCTGTTCCTATTGCGATATCGCCTTTGAAAAAAGTTCCTATGGATTTGCCGAGTTTCAGGGCAAGTTCTACATTCATATCTTTATTGGTAACACCTCGGATGCCGTTTGTTCCAAACAGGCGGGACATAATGAGGTAATGCGGTAACTTATAAAAAATTATGGCGACAGACAAAATAATTTGTGCAAAAGGCAATCTGTTATTTCATTTGCCTCTATTTTTTCATGAACGTTGTATCTGGGTTAATCAACAATGCCAACAGCTGAGGAAACAGGATCAGCAAGCAGGATTGCAATAAATGCAAATGCAAACTTTTTGTGCATGACAATACATCTCACGCATGGATTTAAATCTTCCCGTTTATATTTCTCCCAGACCATGGCATTTGCAGTCCGAGCGATACTGGTCAAGCGTCTGACGCTCTTTCCTTATGAGGATGGCTTTCACTCTTCAAAATATAGTGTGGCCTTATCTAATGGACAATCCTCAGCTTCAGAACACTGACCTCTATCCTTTAATAAAATAAAAAGGGAAAAGAAAATCCTCGAAATATTTTACGATGGCCATCCATCACGCCAGTAAATTTTAACTCGTAGGGGACCTGCAAGTTCTTGTAGCCAGACCGGATCATTATCTTCATCTAGATCTACATATGTATGTTTCCATTTCCAAAATAAGTTCTAACGGTGGTTGTTCCAATCTTCACACTGTTGGTCGGCAGGTGGAGAGGAGGACTATATCTTTGATTTCTTTACCCACAGCAACATCACTGTCACAACAATAGCGGCTAGCAACAATATCAGTTCAAAGCCAGCAATATTCTCATCGGTTTTTTCTTCGACTTTAACCAGCCACACATCACTACTGCCAGCACCAAATGATGCTGTCTCTCCTACTACTATGTAACCACCACCATCGGTCTGCTGTACATATCGCCCCAAATCAAATTTCGTTCCTCCGAGAGCCAAGTTCCATTCCTCATTCCCCCATGCATCTGTCTTGACAAGCCACAAGTCGGTATTTTCGTCGCTTAAATCGCCTTTTGCCCCAGCGATAATGTATCCGCCGTCGGTGGTTTGTTGAACTGCGAATCCAAGTGATGTGTTCTTACCAAGTGTAACATCCCATATTTCGTTGCCGTATTCATCGGTTTTAATCAGCCACATAGTTTGGTTTGTTGTCCAACAATGCATAGTTCCTGCCACAATATATCCTCCGTCGGCAGTCTGCTGAACGGAAAAACCAATACTGTTTTTTCCGAAAGTGGTGTTCCATTCACGGCTGCCATTCTTATCCATTTTAATCAGCCATAGACCATACCAGCCTCTATGGCCTGTCATGATATAGCCGTGGTCGCTGGTCTGCTGAACGGAAAAAATGCCATTACCATATTCTCCTCCAAGCGTCCTGTTCCATTCTTCATTGCCTTCTGAATCTGCCTTTATTAAGAGTGCGTTGCTATCCTCCCTCATACCATATGTTTGTATGATTTCCGCTGCGACAATGTAGCCACCGTCACTTGTCTGTTGGACACAATGACTGTGTTCGTCCCATTTCCTCCAAAATGTTTTATTCCACAGCACGCTCCCTCCTGCATTGGTCTTAATCAACCACACATCGTCTTTGCCCGAGTAAAAGGATGAGGTTATGCCCACAATGATGTATCCGCCGTCTGTAGTTTGCTGGACAAAATTGCCCTTATCCGCCGCTTTTCCACCAAACGTTTTATTCCATAACTCTCTTCCATCGTTATCTGTCTTAATTAACCATACATCGTCGTTTTCCTCCCCTGCAGAGATAGTGCCGATAATTATATATCCCCTGTCAGTTGTCTGCTGAACACAAGCTCCCTGATCATAATCAGTTCCTCCAAAAGTCATGTTCCACTGTTCGTATACCTGGCTACTGCCAGAGAGACCTGCTATCTCGCTTTTCTCCCCGTAAGCGACTGCCACCCATAACACCATAATCAAAAGCGCATATATCTTCCAAGTCATTACTACTGTAACTCTCATTTTCTACCTTTCCAATATAAACATGCTTAAAGAGAGTATAAAATTTTCTAAATAAAAACAATGGACATGTTTGTTCACAGCTACTCTAGAGATATCTGATACAATTTTTGGCCAGGAGTTTTTTACCTGCATCAAAATAATGCAAAATAAAAATGAGAAAAAAAGAGTGGTATTAGGAAGTTAATGGAACAACACCCATATCAAATTCTACCCCAGATTGTGGAGAAAATAATGCGTAACGACTATCTCCTATAATCATTTCCGCCCAATGTATTCCATTTATCCAAGCAAACTGCCAACTTCCAAACCAGAACCAGAAGAAGGTCGGTGCACCACTGTCCTTCTCTTCGGAAAGATAAGTGGCTGCTATTTGGTAAGAAAGTTTGCCATGTGGAGTGCGTGTAAAATTTAACCCTGTGGCTGCCACTTCACCTGCAACGAAGCCAGTCTCTATGCCTGATACAAAAACAATATCACCCTCGCCCGGGTCATAATTGCCTAACATATACGCGTATTTATTGCCGTTTATAGGGGTGGTGTAAATCTTAGGAGCAACGTTGCTATACTCTACAAAAGCCGAATCTGACTCTTTATTTTAGGAGGAGTTAAAATGAGTTAAACCCAGATTGATGACTTGGGTAGCTATCTCGTCCGCTTCCGATCCACCAGCATTTCCGTAATAGGCCGCCACAATCACCCTGTATGACCACCTTATTCCTATGGCAGGGCTGTCCCATTTCCATTCATATGGTGGCTGGTAATCTATCGCTCTTGGTTCTTTATCGTAGGCATCCTTAGTGGTTACATAAAACTCCACCCTATCTACTTTCCCAGATGGATCATTCACACCTACCTTAAACGTTATCCCACCAAGGATGAGAGTTCGCTGAGCCGGCATTATTTTCCTATCAAAAAGATAGATATGGCCAGGCTTTGGTTTCAAAAGCTCTATTTTTGGTGGGGGATAGTCCCCGCACTTCATGACCCAAGCTGTCCGGTTCCGATAGCCGCAGGCTACATAGCCGTCCTCAGCGGCTACAACGCCGCCAGTAAAAGAACAGCCATACATGTCTCCGAACGTTTTATTCCAGATTTCATTGCCCTGCTTGTCGATTTTTACCAGCCACCCGCTTCCATCCTTCCCCACCTCATTTGTTAATGTGCTGAATATGTAACCCTCTGGTATTTCCGTCATCTCTGGAGGACCTGCTCCCATTTCTTTGCCGTATCGGCTGCGGCCGTGATAGTCATGTTCCCACTGCATGTTCCCTTGAGCATCTGTCTTCACTAAATAAGCATAAGCGAGTATGCTAGGGGGGAATGCCATGCCACTCAAAAGAAAACCGTTGTCACTGGTCTTTATGATCGGTCCTGTCCACACGAAATCATATTGTTCACCATAGCTTTTGTTCCATAATTCGTTTCCCTGACCGTCCGTTCTCAAAATCCAAAGGTCGGTCTGTGAAAAAGCTTTACGGCTAATTTCCCCCGAGACGGCATATCCGCCGTCATCAGTTTGAACTACTCCGCCAGCTTCTGGGGAGGACATACCGGGGTTGTAATAAAAGGTCCTTTCCCACTCTTTCTCTCCGTTTTCGTCTAGTTTAATAAGTGCTATTTCTGACCTGTTTTCCACTCTCTTGTCTGCAACAATGGCAGCTCCTCCATCTCTGGTGCTGGCCATATCCCGTGGCCGGTATTCTCCACTTTTTCCATATATTTTCTCCCAGATAATATTTCCGTGTTCATTTATTTTTATCACCCAAATCGCCCATTCCTTTTCCCCTACCTCGATAGTGCCTTGAGCGATGTATCCACCGGCACACTTGACAAGGTTATTTAAGTCATCGGATGCGCTCCTATCGTAGATGTTGTCCCATACTTTGTTCCCCTGTTTGTCTATTTTTACCAGCCATCCATCCCACGTTTCTTCTTTCGTTCCTGAAATATAACCGGCAAGTAGATAGCCATCATCTGTGACTGCAATGTCAGTAAATACAGAAAATCCATTTTCTTTGTCACCAAAGAACTTGTTCCATTCACCGTCCTCTGTTTCTCTCTCATCAATTTGATTATAAAGCCCGTTTGTGCTCACTAAAGTAATACAAATGGCTGAAACAACAGCAAATTTTATTAACATCTTACCTTCAATTCTAACCATCTTATATATTTTATCTTTATCTTAAAATAAAAAGAGGGAGAGGGGTTAGTATTCCGGGCTGCCTATCTGCCACTCATTATCTGTTAAAGAGGTTTGTATGAGGTCTCTGGGTGATACTTCACCGCCATCGTCATCTAAATCTATGTAATAATTCTCTTTATAGCCTCCCCAACGATAGGCTGCCCATACCAGCTCTGAGCAGTAATACCGCTGTGCTCTTTCATCTGTCCCTTGCCATTGTTTTGCATCATCTCTCCAGTAAGAAATTAAGTCGAACATATGCTCTGGATTCTCTTCAACGCCATCATCGTCTTGATCTTTCAGTTTGCCATATGCATATGGCATGGCATTTTCCCTAATATCTTGCAATGTACCACTGGAAAAGCCTACAAGTTTGTAGCACGCCATTGCAACATGGCCTTCGTCTAATGCCTCTTTATACTCATTGTATGTCTGCGTTAGGTCAGTCCACTCCACTCCTCCTTTTGGCTCTAATTGAGTTCTCAATTTCCACTTGGAATACGAGGATGGGGGCCGCCAATTTTTAAATGGTCCAGGCCACGCTTCCACATGTGGGTCAGATTCTATACATGATTTACTTCCCCACTTTGCCGGTACAGGGACATTTACATTTCCGTCTCCAATATATATCTGCGCATGGTCCCAGTCTGGGACACCCTGCATATGCCCGCCGTCGGCCAGTATAATATCTCCCTCATTCTCTACAGGCGGTATATAAGGTTGGCCGTCCGCTTTTGCTACTGGTATCGTCGCTACTGGTATCACCAACACTCCAACAATCGCTATTGCAACCAATATTTTCCATCTTTTCATTCTTTCACCAATAATATAATGTAAAATCCATATTTAAATGTTATCAATAATAAATGTAATATATATATATATATCAAAAGTGTAGACTTTATAAAATATCTTTTGCAAAACTTGTGTTTCATTGTTCTGTGAGAACAAAATTGTTCTATCATGACAACATTTTATATATCACTTCTATATAATAAAAAATATGGAAGGATATACTACTGTTTCATTGCCGACCGAATTGCATGACCTTGTGAAAAGAATTATAAAGGAAAATCCTGAGCTTGGATATAGAAGTGTGGCTGAAGTTTGTAAAGACGGTTTGAGGGGGAAAGTAGTGGAAATGATGAATAACGTAAAGATACTGAAGTAAAGAAAAGCGGTTTTAAACGAAAATTAATTCTATTACTCATCCTTCAGTGCATTTCCTATCTGTTTCTCGGGATAGCTTTCCGGCACGGGTTTGCTCCATATGGATATGTTTTCCAAATTTTTCTTGTCTGTTACTTCTTCACCGTCTCCCATAATCACATCTCTCAATACAACATTGTTGCCTATGGTGCAATCAGAACCTATTACGCAGTTGTCTATGACAGAATTCGACCCTATTTTAGAATTTTCATATATTACGGATGAGACCACCTTTGCTCTCCGCCCGATTTCAGTTCCGTTTCCGATACAGCTGCCCTCCGCACTTCCTTTTATAATGCAGTTTTCTCCGGCAAGATAATTCATCCCGTTCCTTTTTAGGAGTATTCTATTGACTTCGATGTAACTGCTCGGGCGGCCCACATCTATCCAGAAGCCGTTGAAGGTGTAGCCGTAAAAACGCTTGCCTTCTCCTATTATCTTCGGAAATATTTCTTTCTCCATGGAAACCAGCCTTCCCGGCTCTATGCGGTCAAGGATTTCCGGCTCAAGGCAGTATGCTCCCGCATTGATAAGGTTGGACGGTGCTTCTTCCTTCCTTGGTTTTTCAACGAAATTCGTTATTCTGCCGTCGGGCTTTAGGGAAACAACCCCGAACTCCCATACGTTTCTGACCGGCCAGAGGGAGATGGTTGTCATTGCCCTGTTGTTATTATGGAACCGGATAAATTTCCGGATATTCAACGAGGAGATGATATCACCGTTCAGAACCATGAAAGTTCCGTCTATATATCGCTCGGCATATTTTGTGGCGCCGCCGGTTCCGAGGGGCTCCGGTTCATTGTTTACGATTATCTTCCTCCCTATCTTTTTGAAGTATTCCTTTATCTGTTCGGTTTTGTAGTTTGTTGCAAGAATTATCTCTGTTTCCTGGGGCAGAGCATCTATGAGATGGTGAATCATGGGCTTGTTAAGAATGGGCAACATAGCTTTCGGTCTTGTATATGTTATCGGAGCGAGTCTTGTTCCAAATCCACCGGCCAGTATCACCGCCTGCATGATGATAAATAACAACCCTTCTTAAATCTTTATCCATCTTTATTCCGTCCAACCTAAATTTTATATGTGGAATGTAATTACCTGCCCATGGCTTTGATAAGTGATGAGGATAAAGAATATTTAAAGAAAGAGTTTGAGGAAAAACTTGCAGGAAATATCAAACTGGTGATATTCACTCAGGAGCACGAATGCAGGTTTTGCAGGGAAACCAGAGAAATAGTGGAAACACTTGCCTCTCTGAGCAATAAAATAGAGGCAGAAGTTTATCATTTTATTCATGATAAGGAAAAGGCGGATGAGTACGGAGTGGACAAAATCCCTGCAATTTCGATAGTTGGGAAGAAAGATTATGGCGTGAAATTTTACGGCATACCGTCCGGCTACGAGTTTACAACCCTGATTCAGGACATACTTGAGGTGTCTAAGGGAGAAACAAGTTTAAGTGAAGAATCCAAGAAAGAGATAGCAAATATGGACAAATCACTCCACATACAGGTTTTTGTAACACCCACATGTCCTTATTGTCCCCCGGCAGTCCATCTTGCCCATCAGGCAGCTATCGAAAATGAAAATATAAGAGCGGATATGGTGGAGGCAATGGAATTCCCTTTCCTCTCGCAGAAACACAATGTCAGCGGTGTTCCCAAAACGGTGATAAATGACAAATACGAATTCGTGGGTGCCTTGCCGGAGGGGGCTTTCATCCATGAATTGAAGGCAGTAATGTAGAAATGGTTATATAAAAATCGTATTAAAAAGCAAGGTCGAGGAAGTTGTTCGTGCAGGTCAATCTGATGTATGGGTGAATTATAGTGTAAGACATATATACCTTCGACTTTTACGTGTTTATGCGAGGGGAT
>CAZSHJ010000031.1:0-19304 GCA_964606745.1 uncultured Thermoplasmatales archaeon
TTTACTTCAGAAAGTGAATCGCTGCTCAAAATCGTTATTACGCAAGAGGTCTACTCTTATCAGTTGGCTAGGTAATGGCCAAGGACAGAGTTGTGTCTGCAAAGGTAAGTGCAGACGAAAAGGAACGGATAGAGAACGCAACCCATATTCTTCATAAAGAGGGAAAAATATCGAGGTGCACACCTTCTTCCTATACCAGAAAGGCGGTTATGGAATACACGGATAAAGTGTTGGAAGAGGGAACAGAGGAATATGCTGGAAAGAATGAGAAAATAAGTATGATGGAGAAAAAAGCTCAACAGATGGAGAATAAGAATAGGAAATTGACGAACGAATTAAACCAACTACTGAGGAAATACCAGCAATTGGAACAGGGTGGAGGCGATTTACATAACCTACTCCCAAATATCAGTGGTAAAATTGCACTTATACTAAGGCAAGATCAACAACTCATAAGTAAGAATCAAGCTATGGAAAGGATGATAGATGACAATAAGTTTGCGTGGGACGCAGTGAAAGCTGTTAAGGTCTCCGAAACAGTCCTACAATATTCTTCAAAATTGGGGTTAGACCCATTCCTGTTCACTTCTTTCTTTTTAGAGAAGTGGGAAAATATGGAAAAAAGATTAGCAAAGTGATTTGAGAAATCCTGAGTATAAAATCCAAAGAGTGACTTCATTTATATCCTTCTGTGGGGATAACTTACAGTCCTCGTTTTTAACTGTCGGCAAAAGATTGCTTTTATACATCATTTCAGTGCTTAGTTCTATGCAGTTATCAAAGAGATAAAAATGCTTGACCTATTTTTCATTTTTTCTTAAACTCTTTCTTTACTCAATACTTCAGTCCTAAAGATGGAACCTCCACACCTGCACCTTCCTTTACTTTGCCCACAACTTTTGCCTCCATCTCGGAATGTTCCTTGAGAATGGCAAGTGAACTGTCCACATCTTTCTTGTCAATCACAATTGCCATGCCCATTCCCATGTTGAATGTCTGGTACATCTCCTCATCGCTTATGTTTCCCAGTTTCTGCATCACATGGAATATTTCCTGCGGCTCAAAGGGTTCATCTATTGAAAATAAGACATCAAGCGACATCCGCTTCATCTTTCTCAATCCGCTGCCCGTTATGTGTGCAATCCCTTTCACATCAACGCTTTTCATAAGTTCCAGAATCTTCCTCACATATATCTGCGTGGGTATTAGAAGCATATCCCCTATCTTACCGTCCATTCCAGGAAAGGTATCATGGTATGAATAGCCGTTCTCCGTGAAAATCTTTCTTGCAAGAGTGTAGCCGTTTGAATGCAATCCGCTGCTTCTCAATCCTATGATTATATCTCCAGATAAAATTTTCTTCGGCAATTCGGTTTCAACAACACCAACGCACGTGCCTGCCAGGTCAAAGCCCCTGATTATTTCTGACAGCGTGGCGGTCTCCCCACCGATTATCGGAATGCCTGCAATGTCAGCCCCTTTCTTCAGTCCTTTTCCTATCTCCCCAGCCATGACCGGGTCTGTTCTTTCCACGGCAAGATAATCGACGAATGCGAGAGGACGGGCTCCCATGCATAATGCATCGTTGACATTCATCGCCATGCAGTCTATGCCTACGGTGTCCCACTTCTTCATTTCGTTGGCTATGATTACTTTCGAGCCGACACCATCCGTACAGAGCACGAGTTTGTGACCGTTTAAATCCACCTTGTCGCTTCTGTAACCAACGGCGGACAGTATATTGGATACGGCCCTTTCCTCCACGCTGATATCCACGCCAGCATCAGCATAACTCATCCCTTTCATAATAATGCATGCGTTTCGCTCTTTTATCTTTATTGGAACAAATAGTTATAAATGAAAAACATACCTTTGAATGTTTGACAAGTAAAAAATACTAAAAGAGATTTTAATGACAATTTTCAAGATAGATTTCTATCAAATTTATGATTTCATTACAAAATTTCCTTGCTTCGTTCTCAAAGATTTTGAATTCTAGCACGGAAGAAAAGGGATAAACTTGCCATGATGTTGGATATGAATGCACGAAGAAGTTATACTGATTCCAAAAACCAGCCAATTTTTTTTGTAGATTTTGGGGCCAGATATCCTCCAAATAATTTATCACATTTTTACTAGAAGGAAAGGGAGATACGATGTATTTATTTTTATCACCAATGATGAAACTTGTAGTTTCCTCCAAGAATTCCGCGTCCATCTTACCGACTCTTCTTCCTCCTTTCAATTTCTGTAAAATATTTCTAAGAGCACAAAAAACTAGTGGTTCAAGATTTCCGAGTTGAAAAATAGGGAGAGATTCATCTGCCTTTTCGGTTTCGTCTAATTCTATCCCGGATAGTACTATATAAAGAGGATAAGACATGTTCCTCTTGATTTGGACGGTTATCTCTCCTTTCCCGAGATTATATTTTTTATCATACTTTAATTTAGAGTCTTTACAATACTTCAAAATTTTATCCCTTAATTCTTCCTTCCTCTTATCAAAATTTCGGGGGGTTCTGGGAGGTTGTTGATACCAATTATACCATTCCCTATTAGGGTTTTGGAAAGGGCGAAGCAGCTTTATTTTTTCCAATAAGTGATTTTTCTGTTTATAATACTCAGAATTAATGTATAAAAAATCATCAAAAATAGACCAAGTAAGATTTTCCAAGAGTTTTCTCATCTCTCGGTAACATGGAGGAATCGTGCCCCGTCTAATAAGGTACTTGATATTTTCAAGGATTGATTTCATCTCCCACAAATAAAGGAGGGTTGTTGGATAAACATTGAAAGCCTTCCACAATTTTCTATTTACTTGGTTATTTCGTAACTTGCTCCTACATTTTTTTAAATATGAGAGAACTTCGTTGATTTCCTTTTCAATATTATCAATTTCTTTTTGGACTCGCTTTTTAACTTCTCCTTGTATTTTTTCTATTGCCGCTTCAGACGAAGTAATAGATTTGCTTATCACATCCAAAGAGGGATATCTTGAATTCATCAAATACTGATATTTTTGGTCAAGTGGAATGCCGGAAGATTTGGAAAAATTATCTAGAAATCCCTGGAATTTCTCCCAGTCTACCCTTATTTGTACTCCATAACGGATATGGCTATACCCTTTCCGCCTTACAATCAAAAACTTAAAAAAATCGACTTTATCATCCCTTAAATATCCGTTATACCTTTTTTTCAGTTCTATGACTTTTTCGTATTGTCTTTCATAATTATATGAATAAGACTCATCTCTCCAAGCCGGCTCATTGTAGAATATACTAATAAATTGATTCGGAAAGTCAACATAAATATTTCTAGCTCGTCCTTCAATTACAAAATACCTATTTCCTTTCGTGTACACGGTGCCATAACTGGGCCAATCCATAATATATGCAGATGGACTACTATTTATTTAACTATTTAGGGAGACAAGGCTAAAGAAAATAAAAAATTATTTTAAGGCTGGAGATAATGCAACCCAAAATTTTTTACCTCCTGCCGCATCATATTCTATGCAGCTTTACATATACTTCCTGGGGACGGGCGGCTCGTGGCCCTCATCCGAGAGGAATGTTTCGGCTATTGCGGTCAAGCGAGGAAGAGAGGTGCTGATGTTCGACTGCGGCGAGGGCACACAGCGACAGATACAGAAATCGCCGTTGAGCTACATGCAGATAACAAAAATATTCATAACCCACTTTCACGGCGACCATTTTCTGGGATTGCCCGGGCTGATTCAAACGCTTCAGCTAAATGACAGGAAGGAAGACCTTCACGTTTACGGGCCCCCTGGAATGAAAAAACTCCTTCATCAACTTATCAACCTGGGCTATTTCGCCCCTGCCTATAGCATGATAGGACATGACATCAAGGGAGGAGAAGAATTACATTTCGACGGATACGATGTAAGGTGTATATATGCCAGCCATAACGTGCCGGCACTTTCATACTCACTTGCGGAGGATACACGCCCGGGACGGTTCAACAAGAAAAGAGCGCTCGAACTGGGCGTACCCGAAGGCAGGATGTTCGGAAAACTACAGAGAGGAAATTCGGTAGAAGTAAACGGCAAAGTCATAACGCCCGACATGGTTTTAGGGGATACACGCCCGGGGAGAAAGATAACAATATCCGGTGACACGATTCCCTACGATGCTTTTATCGAATTCGCAAGGGACAGCGATGTCTTAATCCACGATGCCACAGCCGACTCGAGTCTTGAGGAAAAGGCAAACGAATACGGCCATTCTACCGCACGGCAGGCGGCAGAGATTGCATTAAAAGCAGGAGTCGGAAGACTCTATTTAACGCATGTAAGCCCCAGATACAGGGATGCAAAGCCCCTGGAAAAAGAAGCGAGAGATGTTTTCCCCGAATCATACGTTGCCAATGACTTCATGGAAGTAGAGGTGAAGTTGAAGAAGCAAGACCGAAAAAATGATTGACACGATTAATTTTATTTGAATAGTAAAAGATTGCTTGTCATTCCTTATAATTAGTGGTCAGCTTTGCCCTGATTAGCAAGGAAGTTCTATTTTGATATATTTTGCATACGAGACCACTAAAACATATAATCAGCTATTTGTTTAAAAAAATATTTAGCACAGCGGAGTTTAAAATAAAAAAGGGGAG
Source organism: uncultured Thermoplasmatales archaeon (assembly GCA_964606745.1). Taxonomy (GTDB): domain Archaea; phylum Thermoplasmatota; class E2; order UBA202; family DSCA01; genus VBQP01. The sequence continues at coordinate 4,633 of CAZSHJ010000031.1, forward strand.
AGATAGAAAAATTAAGTTACCTCATTATCACAAATGGCCCAAGTATCAAGAAATCTGCGGTTTTAGTCGCATATTCTTCTGCTGTTACTGTGATAGTCCCCGGTCCAAATCCGAAGACAGGCATCTTTAATGTTTCCTCGCTTCCCGGAGCCAAGTCGGATATCGCCCCGCTGGTTCCACCAACAAACAAGAGGCCGTTTAACTCGACTGACCATTCCAGATTAGATATATAATCCTCTCCGTTATTTTTAACAACAACTGTAATACCCAAGCCACCCAATAACTCCAACTCCACTTGTGTCACAAGCGGCACCGTTAAGCCCTTTATGCAGAAATTGGCTGTTCCAGGCCATGGGATATCCTCACGTTCATAAAGATCTAACCATTGAGCGTTTTTACGATAATAGCTTTCATCTGGATGAGCAGACGAGTCAACGATGACACCCGGAGATCGAGAACCCAGCAAGACAGAAACCTCAGACGTTCTATCATATGGAATCCCACCTCCGAGAAGTTGCATGTAAATATAGAAATCATCATTTGCCGTAAGCCTAACGGGGGTATCCAAGTTTATAGTATGAAATCCCGTATGATTTATGATCCCATGTTTCGTTGATAGCTCTTCTTGCAGTTCTCCATCCTCGAAGCTATCGTATATCACGACATGGTAAAACGCATCGTCTACAGCAGTGTAAAAGCTTACTGCAGTAAGTAACTCATAGTCTACAGCTGTAAACGTATTGAATGCTTCGGTACAATCGGTCAACGTATCACGCCAGCCGTGATAATCATGATAATAAACATTCTCATACTGCATTGGTTCAACATCTTGAAAAGACACTGCACCCATTTCAGGGTTGCGACAGCAGTGCTTGTCGTAATAAGAAATCCAGAAATAACCATCATTGCCCCAACCGCTTCCCCAGCTGTTCTTGCAGAGCCACGCCCCCGGCTGAGGAGCTTGCGTTACCTTGTTGTCGTCCCAGCCTATGATGGCAACTGCATGATTGGGATCATTGGAATTATCGGGGGGCTGGTAATGGATATAGTTATCGATGAACGAGCCGCTGTAACACAGAGAAGTGCCCATTACGCCGTGTTCCATAATTGCACGTTTAATCGTGTCGATGCTGCTGAGGTCATCTCCGATAGTATACCATTCGATATCTCTAGCATAATAGTAATGATAGTTAGAATCATATCTCGCAGGAGAATCTTCATACCAGTTCTCATCATACTCGGTATCATCATTTGCATCAGGACTATAGACTGCTCCCTCTCCTCGTGTGAGATATGCCGATGTCACAAGATAATCGCCACCATTATGTACAGTCAATCCCCCCCCTACGGGCGGATCCGTATCGTCATTATTATGTCTATTGAACCCGTTCCACCAGTCGAGGTGGTATTCGGCCAGATTTGGCTCGCCTTCTTCCCCTGCCGATGCCCAGTCGCCTGTCATGAGTAAATTGCCCTCGATTGCAGCCATTGCACCATGAGTCCAGCAAGTGCCCCCGGTCTGACCCCTTACAGAGGTGACGTAATTCACGCCGTCAACGTCCCGCAAATCGAACGATGCAGGTGGGCCTGCCAACGATGATTTGGTGTCAGTGACGGAACTAAAATTGCTGTCGCTCATCCCGGCCGGCATAAAAAATATGGTAACCAGTGCAACCATCAAAATGCCTGCCAGAATCTTATTTTTATGAACCCCTACTTTTATTGTATTTCCCTTTCTCGGCATATTGGCAATCAATTGCACTTCCGATATAAATAGTTGACTGTCGTCTATGGTTCTGTTTCAAATACGAATCTTTTCTATGATTTTGAGTTAGGTGTTTCATGCGGGGCGTAAATTAACCAAGTTTTATTTTTTACAGTTGTTCCGAATGTCAAAAAACGCCAAGGAATGACCATCCCAACATATATAAATTGAGTTGAGAATTTTTAAACAGAGCTAAAATTTGATTGATGGAAATGCCAAGGAATCTCTGTTATAGAAGCTTTTATAAACAATTTTTTGTTATAACTGTAAGGAGGCAAAAAGATGAAAAAAATAATTTGTGTTTTGGCATGTTTCATGATGTTAATTCCGCTAGTTCAGTTTACGGATGCATGGGCTGCCAAATACGAGGAAGAATTAGACAATCAGGATGATATGGTATTAGGAAGAATTTTTACGACATGCTATATTGAAGCATCAGGAAAAATTGGAGGGTGGGACAGAGGATTTTTTCAGTTTGGTATGTGGAAAACTTCTTGGTTTAGACCATTTTTAAATGATTTTGCAGTGATAACTTACTGGCATATCCCATTTGATTCAGATGCAGAGGTAACAATATACTCTAGGGACGGAGGGAGAGTACTCTGGGAGTATGAAGGACAACAACGAGTTAATATACTTGGGTATTTTGGTACATATATTCCGAACGAAATTGATGATGATTCTTTATATATTACAATAAGAGGAACTGCTTTAATCGCAATGCCAAAACAATTATAGATTCTCCTTTCCTTTATTTTTTATTTTTTCCTTTCTACCATCTTTTTCTTCTCCTTTCTCATTAAATCTGCATCAAATAATCTTTTGATAGCTGGCATGCTTTATCGGAATTTTTGAACGGAGCACAAATTTGATTGATGAAAATGCCAAGGAATATCTGTTATAGAAGCTTTTATAAATAACTTTTTGCTATGTAGTTTTAGGAAGGTAATAAATTAAGGGAGGAAAGAAAATGAAAAACAAAATGAAATGGATTGGTATTGGCATATTTGCGATATGTGCGTCGATACTCGTATCTTCGACATTCGCGGAGGCTGCATTAGAAGAACCGGCTATCCATGAAGGCGACTATTGGAATCATGATGTGGCCGGGGGATATGGTGAGTGGACGTATCAGGGAACCTCGCATGACGAAGTAGTGGGTGAAACAACGATTACCATTGAAGGAGAAAGCTATTACGTATGGGAAAGCACAATGCATATGGAATATGCCGGTGAAGATTTTACTACTCTTTATGAGGGAACATGGTATGTGAGAGAATCTGATTATGCCGCGGTTAAATCAATAGCATACACAAATACCACCTATCCAGGCGGGACAAGCTCATCTTTCAGTGAAACGATATATCAACCCATTCAGCCAGACATGGAATATCCGACAGATGTTGGTGACACCTGGGAAATCCATAGGAACAATACAGTTACCGACGATACAGGAATCCATATAGTTCCGGAGGATATTTATTATGAATGCACGGGAACAGAAGATGTCACCACGGATGTTGGAACCTTCTCGTGTTACATGATAAAAAGCCGAAATAACAGCACCGATACGAGCAATTACACTGTTTCGTATTACTCAAACGAAGTAGGTGGATCCTTTGTTAAAATGGTAATGTATACTAATTCAGTACCGACAACAACGCTTATGTTAACATCATATGAATATACGAGGGAAAATGGAGATGGGAGTGTACCAGGATTTGAAATGGTTATATTTATGAGTGCTATCGCAGCAGTGTTGCTGGTGCTATGGGCAAAAAAATACAAACGCTAATCCTCCCTCTTTCTTTTTTAAAAAATTATTTTTTAATCCATCCTCTCCCAATCTGGAGAAGGTGGGTTTTTAGTAATTTTAAACTAATCACACAATTTTTGAAGTGAAATGACTATTTAATAAGGTGGTTTTAATGCAAAAATCAACTAAAATCACATTATATTGTTGTTTACAGGCAAAAATGATTGGCGAAATTAGGCACTTTCGGAACTGCTGCTGGTTCTGTTGCAAATACGGGTCTTTTCCCTTCACAAACGTTACGCCGCCCTACTTGCGGGTACTGTGAAACCTATTGTATATAGGCATATAATAGAATTGATAAAATGGGGTAGTTAAACACAGTGTTGATATTTCCTTAACAATAGTTAAATTTAAAAACCATTTCGGGATTACTATTTGGGGACAAAATCAGTAAAGACCATTAAATAGGTTTTTCTCCTTTTTGCCTTCTCCCTTTTGTCCCCACCTCCTTTTTTACACAAAAACTCCCACTTATCGTGCAAATATGCCATTCCGTTAAGGGTTTATTTATACACTCATTTCGAGAAATAAATATATACCCTGCAAAAACAAAAAGAGAGGGAAAAGAGGAAAGAGGGATGTTAGCCGATTTGTACCCAACTGCTTCCGTTGTGGTAATATAGATGACTATTACCCATTACCAGAATTTCATTGAAATTGAAGAGAGATGGGATTTCACTCTAAAAATAAAAAACGTTAGATTTCATCGTTTCCGATGGCCTATTCTTCTTTCTCAGTAACCCACTCTATGAACTCATCGATGTTTTCATCCTCTTCTTCGGGCTTTATTTTTACTTCCATTTCTCCCATGGGATGGCTGACTACTGCAAAATTGACTTTTCCGGCATATGCTGCCTGCTTGTTGAGTTTGAATGAGAGCATACCGTTCCGTACACGTTTTTTCAGAAAAAACCTTGCCGTATCCCTCATCCTCTGCGTTTTTATCATGTCCCTGAAGTTTTCGGCACTGCCTGCCTTTCCCGCCAACTTCCTCTCCCGTTCCTCCACCGCTGCGTCGGGAAATATATTCAACAAGGCCTGCCTCACCTTCCCGCTGTCCTCCGTATTCTTCACAGGAGTGATGATTTCTATTTCCACAAGAGTATATCGACAACGCACTTAAAACCACAACCCTCTTAAATGGAACTTTTATTCATGGCAGGATGGAACACGTAATATTCGGGATAAATAAGGATAAGGAAGACGGCATAAACCTGCTGAAAAATGATGACCTTGTGAGCAGGCAGAGCATAACTACAAGAGACGCAAAATCCCTCGGCATGAAGGGAGATGACATCTACTTAAAGATAGACGGCAGCGAGGAAGCCATAAAACTGGCAGAGAAAATAGTCAAGGAAAACGAACTGGGCAAAAAACTGAACGAGAAAGATGCAAAACCCATAATCGACAAGATAAAAGAAGAAGAGGAGAGCGCAAGCGAGGGGATGGGTTTCATTTTCGGCTAAACCTGCAATTCATTAAATCTTTGCCCCTTACATTTTTTACCCTTTACTTTTTGCACACGAGCTACACCGCAGATGCGGAAATCATACCTCGTCGAACAGGAAAGGCGACATGACTTTCATTCTTTCCTCGTATTCGTCGGGATACAGAAGATGTTCTACCGCCGTCACACTGCTCATCAGAGAATTTCCATCCTGGGGGGTGAAACAGAATCCCACCACTTCTTTCTTCTTCCTGACGAATATCGTCGGCAGAATAGCAACAGTCTGGTTCAATATCCTTCCGTAATGACCGTGATCCCTTCCAAATGAAAAAACAAGGTTTGCAAGTTTTTTGTTCGTCACCGCCACTCGGGGCTCGTTCAAGAAATTTTCTATGATTTCTTCGGTGGTGGTTTCTTTTTTCACGGTTATATCAAACCATATCGAGTGCATATACTGGCTGTTCAATTTCATGGCCGAGGAAAACACGTCCAAATCAAGCCCGATAGTATTGTAAAGATGCCAGACATCCTTTGCATGATGCGTTCCCCTTTCATCATTGTGACCTCCCACCTCCGGGGACGGTATAAATCCTGAGCCCTGCGAGATGTCATTTGCCCTTCTCATACAGACGAACCTCCCGTCCACGAAATTGTCCGTCGAATGTGCAAGGGCAACCGTTTTTATCGCAACCGCTATGTTGTGCGTATTGCAGCTCACTATATGAATATACTTGTCTCGATTCAGTGCCTCGTCATTTATCCCCGCAGCATACATCTTTCCGAATCCGAATTCCGAACCCTGTGCCAGAAATCCCGTAATCTTGTCCTCATATTTTTTGTAAAATCTTTCCTTGTTTTCCAGACCCACGCCCTTCGGAGTGCAGTCGACAACGACCGTTGCCCTCTCTATCGCCTCCTCCGCCGTGTACTCCGGCTCGAGACCAAGTTCCCTGAAGTCGCCAACCTTTTCCTTTCTCGTGACAAGCTTTCCCCCCCTGCTCAGCAGACCTTTGACTTTCGGCCTGTCCGTCAGTACGGGACTGTGCTTGTAGAATGTCACCTCATCTATCCCCAGCTGGTGCTTCATATCACATAAAAGACCTATTAACGGTTCACCTATAGTGCCCGTCCCAACAACGTGAACTATATTGTCCATAATATCGAGGATGTAATGCCCCGACTTTATTTAATGTTTCGCCCGACATACGGGTTCTCATGGAATCATTCCCGAACGCTCTTTTACAGGTTACAGGAAAATTTCATAGCCGATAAAAAATCAAAAAAGGGAAAAAGGGGGGTTTAAGGCATTACCGGTTCCGGCTCGGTCCAGTCCGGGCTGTAACAGGTCACCGTCGGGTCGCCGTAGATGGCCTTGATATTTGTGAGTCCGCCCTGGAACATTGTCGATTTTCCGTACAACGTTGTTGGGTCCAATGTCGTAAAATCACGGTCAAATATCCAGACATATTTTGATGCGGCTTCTCCAAAGCCTTCCCCCTTCACCAGAACATCGTTGAATGTCCACATATTGTGCAAATCATCCTGGATTCCATAGCACGACCCGCAGTTTCCGTACCATACTGCCGATCCGTGGGAGAGGTACACCATGGGCCCCCAGTGCTCGCCGGTTGTACATGAACTCCAGCATTCGATTTCACTGTGAAGGTTTTCAAATGCCATATCTACCCACTTGAAATGTATAATATCATATAGACTGGGTTCCACGGAGTTGTAACCCGATTCTCCGCCCCATCGTGCTGTTTTTGTCTGTTTGGCATCATATCCGCTGTATCCGCGCCAGGCATCCCACCAGTCAAAGTCTTTAAGATGCTCATGCGTTGGTTCCACGTATGGGAACTGCTCGGCGATATTTGCGTATTGCGCCGATATGCCCGAGCCGCCTGTTCCGTGACCGCTGTAGTAACTGATGCTTGCACCCGCATTATATCTCTCCAGCAGGTAATCCCATATGCAATGACCTTCATAGAATCTCCCGCGTGATGAAAATATCTGCTTTGCCTCACGGGTTGCATAGTTGGGATAGCCGTTCCCGTCATTTCCCTGCCATACGTACCCGTCGGGATAGTTCATGATTTGAGATGTCGTAACATCCCTGCCCGGGTTTGCATAGATAATCGCCGGATAAAGTATATCTCTGACGATAACATCGGATGAGAACGCCGGTGTCTCCACGGGAATATGCCCGGCATATGAGACGTTTCCGGTCATTGCATGACATATCGGATCGCGGATATCAGTATCTCTCGGTGCCACGAACAAATATGCCTCCTGCCCCGTTCTATCAAGACCATAGCCGTCGATAAGTCCGTGTATCCCTTCATTGATAGCGCCGAACCACCTCAATTTCAGGTCAAATCCTGGACTCGGAATGTCCCCGCCCAGAGCGTCTTTAAGAAATTCCTTAAAATCAAATGGATCGCCCATGAGCGGAAGGTGACCAACCGCTCTGCATCCGTGGTAATAGTCGCCGGCATATTCTCGCCATGTCGTTAATGCGTCCAGTGTATTGTAAGCCTCTGCCGCCTCCCCGATGTTCAGAACGGGAGAACCGTGATATGCAGCCGCCATCGCCGCCGGCGCAAAGTATCCGTCGCCGCTTGCAAGAGATGTTACCGTTATTAAATTCTCGGAATTTGCATCTGCCTTTATCGCATCCACTACTTCCTGCATTGTCGTGTATTCCGTCGCACCGCCGATGCTTGCACTGCTCGCCCCGTTTATGTTGACGAATATGACATTGGACGCACCCAGAGTTGAGAGCGCATCCGAAGTTTCCGAAGGTACCGAATCCTCGGTTACGTACAACAGAGGAGCATGGGCAAGTGAAGCGATTACCGCACCGTTAGCTGCCGACAGAGCCGCCGATGTTCTGCCCGTGTTGTAACTTCTTATGTTTGCCGTGATATGGTATCCTCCGTTAAAACCGACATCTCCTTCCCGGTAGTCAAAGAACGGAACTACGATTGCCGTCCATTTTCCCTCCATCGCATTGTGAACGCTAACGGAATATTCCGTATGGGGTTCTATCTTCCAGGTACGGAACTCGGCCTGGTCATGCTGCCAGTGCCCTCCATTCCAGTAATGTAGGGGCTTTATCTCGCCGCCATTGTAATGGGGAACACTGGGCCTTCGCACATTGCCATTTGGATCGATAAGGTAAATTATCAGGTTGGACGGTTCATCTGTTTCGATTGTCACCTCTATGCTGCAGTCTGTACTGTCAACAGGTATTTTATATCTGTCCCCCGCATATTTTATTATTTGCAGTTCATCTAAACCGGCATCAGATGTTACATATGGCATCCATATTCCAGGAAGAGTGACCGGATAAAAAGTATCCATGTCTTCACCGTTGGAGTCATAAGGATACGGCCACCAATCTTCCATCACACCCTCATATCTAGGAGTGATTAAACCCGTATCGCCACCAAAGTTATCGCCTTTACCGATAATATGGATGGCACCCCATTTTGCACCAAGGAACATCGGATGGACAAAGTTTCCACCTACGTCTTTGAGACTGCCGGGCTGGACTTTGGTGACGGAAGGCGAAGAAGAAAGCGTCTTGCCGGTATCCACCACAGTGGTTATCTCATCCTCAAAACTGCTTCCGTCAACTGCAACAACTGCCGTTGATGAAGAAGCCCATTTCTTTGTCGCAATATCTGCTGCTGCATCAACAGGATCACTTAGGACGGTGTATTCGGTTGCCCCGGTGCCGTGCCTTGCCAGAAATCCATCCCAATCATCGACCAGGTATTGGGTGGTCTGGTCAACTGTCGTGAACCAAGTTGTTACTGTATCAACACCATGGTACACTATCGGAGAAACATACCTCTTGCCGCTCTCAATATAGTTCGCAGCCGGCACTGCTGCAAGATATCCGTACTCATCCTTGTTACTGGCCGGGTCATCATTTACAATGAATGTCTGTGCCACAGGTGTTATATCCGGCTGAGATACCGGAACAGGCACGGACTCAGCCGAGCCGCCAACACTCAATGTGAATTCATATGCACCGGAGCCATACATGAAGTAATTATCGAGCCACTTGCTCTCGTCCCATCCGGGAAACATGTCAATCTTTATTTTCCATGTACCGGACATGTCTGCTGGATATTCAAGTTCATCCTCCCCGTAGTACTGGGCAGAACATACCAATTCTCCGGACGGATTGTAAAGATGTATGTCGTAATCCGATTTCTCTATGGGTTCCAACGTAACAAAGATACCCTGACCCGAATTAGCATTGAAACTGTACCAGTCTTCCCAGTCATATGCGTCAAGGTACCCCGAATAAGAACCAAGGGATATCGGCATTGCCGCGCCGATTGTATCTCCTGCATCCTTTCCACCCCCGGCGTCATCCTGTACGCCGAGCGATATGTCAATCGTATAATCGCCGGCATCGGCACCCTCGTTGGCAAAAATATGTATGAAATATGTACCGGTCGCATCCGCAGTATGCCCGTTTTCAATAGGTGCTGCCATAAAATCCATTAGTTCAAAGTCATAATCTTCACTACCGCCTAGCGACACCTGGATGGTCTGACCCTCACAAACAGAAAACGAATACCAGTCATCTTTGTCATTACTGCCGGGATCCAATGCACCGGTGCGTCCCCTCCCGGGAACGCTTTGATCTACGGGTTCGCCAACATATACCGGAAGCGATTTAAGAATACTGCTGCCGGCATCCACATTGTAACCAATATCATTCTGGATGCCTGCCAGTGAAACATCTTCCGTAGGAACGTAGATGGTATCATACATCTGGCATATTCCATTGTTTTCATCTCCAACAGAGTCCTGAAAATTGGCTGTTTCCAAGGGATTGATATCGTGAGCGGTGCCGGCAGTGGTAGTCTCATCAGACATTGCAGGAAACAGTGGCATCATCACCATTGAAACCAGAAAGAACAGTGTAACTATCGCTAATCCCGTTTTATTTATTTTAAAATTTTTCATTTTTTCCACCCTTTTATACTTTCGTTTTTCATTTTATTGCCTCCGAGATATATAATGCTTTCAGGATATATATACTCATCGAGTAGCATATGCCGTATATTTGTATGCAATGCAATAAATGTATGTAACGAACGAGGCAAAAACAGAGTACAGGCTTATGCTACGGAATGCCCACTGTACCTCTCCAAAGCATCTATGACAGGCAGCTTTTTCCCCATCAAAAATTGTTCAAGTGAACCGCCTCCCGTTGAAATATAGGACATACTGTCAGCCATTCCGAATTTGCCCACCGCCGCAACGGTATGCCCTCCTCCTACAACCGAAAAGGACTGCGATGATGCAATGGCTTCGATAATTTTCTTTGTGCCCCTCTCAAATTCCTCAGTCTCAAATACGCCCATCGGACCTGAAAAAAGCACTGTCGAGGCGTTGTCTATTTCCCTGATGAACGCCCCTGCAGTCTCCATGCCTATATCCTTTATCCCGTATCTTTCCACATCCTGCAGTTCCTTAACTTCCGATATACTCATTTCCTTTCTGCCACCGTCATCGACAGCTACATCCACGGGCAAAACTATCCTGTCACCAAAATTTTTCATAATGCTGTCCATCTCCTCCACCTCCTGTTCAGATGCCTTCGCCAACCCGAGAAATACGTTTCCGGGCACACCTCCGAGCAGAACCTTATCCGCCACACCCCTCTCGAACAAATTGCCCATTGTCCTTATAGCATTGGAATACTTTGCCCCCCCGAATATGAAGAGACATGGTCTCTCCGGCTTTTCCACGATTTTCGAAAGGGTCTCAATTTCCTTCTGCATAAGCCTTCCCGCACATGATGGTACAACCGGAATGAAACCCACAAGCGAACACTGTGAACGGTGGGCGGCGGCAAACGCATCATTGACGAATATGTCGGCAAGCGGCGACAGCGACTGCACAAGGGACGAACGAGAATGCCCCTCCGCCGTTTTCTTGTCCCTCTCGCCCTCAAACTTCCTTACGTTGTCAAGCATGAGCACCTGCCCCTCCTCAAGACCTTTTATCGCATTTCTTGCCCTTTCGCCGTATATATCATCCACATACTCTACCCCTCCACCGTCGGCCCCGCCACCGAGTTCATCCGAAAGAGCCACTGCATGCATCTCAAGTCCCGTAAAATCCCACCCCCCCGGCCTCCCCTGGTGGGCAAGTATTACAACCTTGCCTTTCTTGTCTCTCAACTCATCGATAGTCGGCACAACCCGCCTTATCCTGGATACATCCAGTATCTCCATCGTTTCGGGGTCGAGCGGGGAATTAATATCTGCCCTCAACAGTACTGTCTTGCCTTTAAAATCAAAATCATCCATCGTTCGGAGTTTCATGGAATGGTATGAAAAATGGGTAAATAAATTTTTCATCTCGGTGAACTGTTCCGTACTTTTTCTTCCATAAATTTCAGCATCTCGTCCCTGAACTCTTCCCTTGCAAGGGCAGCCTCCATGTTCGTCTTCATCCAGTCAAGTTTATCCCCGAGGTCAAATCGTTTTCCTTTGAATTTATATGCATATACCTTCCTTCTTTCACTCAAAATTTTTATGGCATCTGTCAGCTGTACCTCCCCCCCCTTACCCACTCCCGTTTTCCCTATACAATCAAATATCTCAGAAGTGAACACATACCGCCCCATAACGGCAAGATTGGACGGTGCATCTCCCATGGACGGCTTCTCAACTATGCCTGCCACTTCGCAAAGTCTTCCGTCAATCGCCCCGCAGTCCACGATTCCGTATCGCTCCACACATTCCATGGGCACCTCGCCAACTGCAATCACCGCAGACCTGTAGGTACTGAACTGCTCGATAATCTGGCCTATGCACGGCTTTTCCGAGAAGATTATGTCATCACCAAGCATCACGGCAAAATCATCCCCGTCCACATGTTTTTCGGCACATAATATGGCATGCCCCAGCCCGAGAGGTTTCTTCTGCCGTATGTAATGTATGTCTGCCATATCGGATATTTTTCTTATCTCCTCCAGCTTTTCAGCATCATTTCTCTCATTCAATGTGCTTTCCAGCTCGTAGGAAATATCGAAATAATCTTCTATGGACTGCTTACCCCTCCCTGTTATAATCAAAATGTCGCTTATGCCGGCTTTTACGGCCTCCTCAACCACATACTGTATTGCAGGTTTATCAACAACCGGAAGCATTTCCTTGGGCGTGCTCTTTGTTGCCGGAAGGAAACGCGTGCCCAGCCCCGCCGCCGGAATGACCGCTTTCATATTCCCGAGAATAGTGTCCTGCATTTATTATTTGTGATTTATGATTTAAAATGGCTAAACGATGCTGTGTCCCATGACAATAGAACGAAGGAGAACAATTATCGGTATTATCTCAAGCCTGCCTACCCACATGTTTATTATCAGCATGATTTTTGCAATTGGGTCCATGCCGACCGAGGTTATACCCGTCGAAAGACCGACATTCCCCTGAGCGGAGCATACCTCGAAAATGACGTTATCAAGGCTCCCGCTTGTTGTAAGGAGCAGCACCATCACACCCACGAATAGAAGTATCATCCACAGGAACGACATAACAGCCGCTTCATTCACTTCTCTCATTGCCTCATCATCGGATATAATTTTTTCTCCGAGTTTATGCCTGAATGAACTCTTGGGCGGCAGAAACATTTCCTTTATTCTCCATCCGGTCCCCTTCGCGAGTAATATCGCCCTGAACAATTTTATCCCGCCTGCGGTCGACCCTGCAGCCCCGCCGATGACCATTGCAAACGATAGAATCATCTTGGCGGAAGGAAGCCATGAAGCTATGTCTGATGTCTGGAAACCCGTACATGTCAGGGCAGAGGTAAATTGGAATGCAGAATATTTGAATGACTGCAGGAATGTCGAGTAGCTGTCCATGTTCAGCAGGGCAAGAATAATCATCCCCGAAAAAACAATGAAAAGAAGGGCCTGCGTCTGGACATCCTTGAAAAACTTTTTTATCCTGCCGTCGAGGAGGTCATAATGGGCGGCAAATGATATTGCACCTGCCACCATGATGGGAATAAGAATAATCTGGGCAATATTGCCGTATGATGCTATGCTGTCGTCCTTGACGGAAAAGCCTCCGGTTGAAAGACCTGTCATCGCATGATTTATCGCCTCCCACGGTGGCATTCCGGCAGCAAAAAGGGCAACAATGGCTATACCCGTATAAAGAAGAAATATCCACCATATGCTTTTCACGGTAGATATTATGCTCGGGTGGATTCTTTCCTCTCTTGCCTCAGAGCGGTAAAGAGTGAAGGAACCCGTACCGGGGCGTGCAAGAATGATAAGTGTCAAAACTATGACACCCACGCCGCCAACCCATTGTGTAAATGTCCGCCAGAACAGGATGGTATGCGTAAATTCGTTCTCGGGAGTTATCATGGTCAACCCGGTTCCTGTCCAACCTGCAACAGATTCAAAAAAAGATGAGATAAAGTCCATATTTTCTATGAAATAAAAAGGTATTGACGAAATCAGTGAGATAAAAAACCAGGATAGAGCGGCAATTACCATTGCATGCTTTATTTTAGGCTCGCCATCTTCCCCTCTGCCAAGGAGTCTGAAAAATCCTCCGGCCAGAAGGAACGTGATTACCGTTGCCGTTATCCAGAAGACGCACTCACGCTCGTTAAAAACGAACGGGATGATATTTACAAAGACGGTCGCCACTCCAACAGTAAGCAATATCGCCCCTACATCCCTTAAAATGATTTTTACATTTCTCATTTAATTCAGAAACTATTTTTTCTTGGCGAACAATTCCATTGCCTTATCTATCTTGTCCTTCCTTGCCAGCACGGTTATAGAATCATCTGCAACGATTATCGTATCCTGTATGGGTATGATTATGTCAGAGTTTCTCTCTATTGCTATTATAGAAACCCTCTTCGGCAAATTTATTTCCTTGAGTTTCTTTCCGATAAGCCTTGACTCCACGGGCAAAACTATTTTGAATATCTCAGCATGCCCACCCAGGCTCATAAAATCCTTTATCATGGGGCGTTTCACAGCCCGGTACATGTATTCTGCCAGCAATGTATTCGGATTTCCCACGATAGTTGCACCCTTCTCGATAAACATTGGCTTACTTTCCTCATTGTTAACAACAGAGACAAGGGAACGCACGCCCATATTCTTTGCAATTGAAATAGCCATCAGATTTGTTGCATCATCCGCCGTGGTAACTACTGCATCCGCCCTGTGTATCTCCGCATTTTCGAGGGTTTCCTTGACAGTTGCATCTTCATTGATAATGACTGCATCGTATTTCTTCGAAAACTCGTCGCATTTCTCCTTGTCCTTCTCGATAACAACCACATCGTCTTTGTTTTTAAGGGCGAGGTAAGTAAGTTCCTGCCCGATACCACCTGCCCCTATTATCAGTACATACATTTTCTCCCCTGTGTTTATGGCAGACCATAATTTAGATGGTGTTATTAAATTTTTCTCTGCAAAGGCTTACATGATCCATATATTCATATATTTGTATACATATACCAAGTCTTCATCTGATTAACCGCGGTCCATACGCAAATATACCTGTGTCTATCTAAAATGTATAGAGGGTTTTGAATAACCACATAGAAACATATATCTGGCGGTTTTCTATTCC
>CAZSHJ010000032.1:0-19110 GCA_964606745.1 uncultured Thermoplasmatales archaeon
ACGCATTCTTAGATGAGGGGATTGAAAGTATAATACGTTAGGTTCTAAACTATAATATGTTATAATTACCATCAAGGGGATTATATGGAAAATGATAAAATGAAGGAAAAAAAGCCTTGTCCTTTAAGTAGGCAAGAGTGGTTAGAATTTCTTGGAAACTTATTGAGCATTAAGCAATCACATGTCTCTTTATACCTTAATACATTTGTAATAATGGCTGTTCTTGCTGTAACTGTGTTTATCTCTATACAATTACCCAAAGTGAATGTTAATGATGCTAACTCAATAAAAAATTTGTTGATTTCAGGTATTCCTGTAGTTATAATCCTAATCTTTATAAAGTGGATGTATAGAATGTTTAGTAAAGAGTGGAAGAAACCTGAAACGCAATACGATGCAATTAATGAAATAAGGGAAGCGTATTATAGGGCTATCGAAATAAACCGTAAGGATTATATGAAAAACCAGACCATTCCAAAAAAGAAAATCGATGTTGAAATTGAAATAAAAGAAAGATTAGATGAAATTTATGAAGAGATTAAAAATATACCTAGCAATTCAAAATATTCTATTTTGAGTTTTGGTTTAGCATTTCTTGTTCTAGCAATTGCTCTATTGTGTAACGATGTACCTGGGGGCACATTTAAATTGCTTTTATCCATGTTATGTGTGGCAATTTGTTTTTATTATGTTGCAATCTTTGTTAAGAAATCTTATTTGAAATAATTTTTCATTCTTTCCCTCGTCTTATGATACAATATTAATTCCTTTCCCTCCATTATTTTCTTTTTCCATCTATAGAGTTGCATCCTCGATATCCCATATTTCTTTGCTGTTTTAGGTTTTAAATTTATAATCATGTTTTTGAGTTCTCTTATTTTTCACCACTATCTTTTTATCAACTTTTTAAATTCTTCCTCGGTAATTATCTTTATATCAAGCTTTTTTGCCTTCTCGTATTTTGAACCAGGGTTTTCTCCGGCAACAACATAGCCGGTATTCCGGCTCACGCTTGAGGAAGCCCTGCCGCCCATTTCTTCAACAATTGCCTTTGCCTTGTCCCGCGAAAAATTCTGCAGTGCACCGGTAAAAACAAATGTTTTCCCATGCAACAGTCCCTCCTCCTTTCTCTCCTCGACGGCAGTAGTCGCCTCCACACCCATACGCTTCATTTTTTCGATTTCATCCAGATTATGTTTTTCTCTGAAGAAGGCCACAACATTTTCCGCTATCTCTGACCCTATCTCATATACAGACAGCAAGTCCCCTCTGCCCGCCTTCATAAGATTGCTAAGGCTGCCGAATTTTCTTGCCAGCAGGCGCGCCACATGCTCGCCCACATTTGGTATGCCCAGAGCATAGATAAATCGTGCAAGAGATTGATTCTTACTCTCCTCGATAGCCTTTAGCAGGTTATCCACGGATTTTTCTGCAAATCGTGGAAGTTTCAGCAACTCATCTTTTTTCAGAGAATAGAGGTCGCTGACCCCTCTTATCAGCCCGCTTTCAACAAGCACATCAACTGTTTTTCTTCCCAGGCTATCAATATCCATTGCCCCCTTGGAGGAAAAGTGGGCAATGGAGCGTTTCAGTTGAGCAGGGCAGGATAGTCCATCTGTACAGCGGTAAAATGCCCCATCTCTCACCACATCAGAACCACAAACAGGACATTTCTCAGGGATATGAAATTTCTTTTCCCTGCCTGTTCTTTTTTCTTTCATCACTACAACAACCTCAGGTATAACATCTCCCGCTCTTGCAACTTTCACCGTATCACCGATGAGAATGTCCATCTGGTCAATGAAATCCTGGTTGTGCAGGGTTGCCCTTGAAACGGTAACGCCCTTCACATCCACGGGTCGGAGCGATGCAACGGGTGTAAGCGTCCCCGTCCGCCCGACCTGCACGACTATATCCGCTATTTCCGTCAATTCCTCCCTCGGAGGAAATTTGTATGCAATTGCCCATCTGGGTGAACGGGTTTTTGAACCCATTATTGCCTGATATTCAAACCTGTTGATTTTGATGACAACTCCATCGATTTCATACGAAAGCTTGCCCCTCCTCCCGGCCATTTCCCCATGATACTTTATGGCCTCCTCGATATCCTTGCACCTTCTTGCAAGAGGGTTTATCTTAAGACCCCACTTTTTAAGTGATTGAAGAACCTGCCATTGAGCATCAATGCTGTTGTTATATCCATCAACTCCAAGTATCTCGTAAAAAAATATATCCAGAGGACGTTCAGCCGTCTCTCGGGGGTCGAGCCGGCGAAGCGAACCGGCAGCCGCATTTCGTGGATTTGCCATCAGCTGTCCCCCCCTTTCAATCAATTTTTTGTTCATCTTCTCGAAATCATCTATGTGCATTATGACTTCGCCGCGCACCGCTATCATTTTCGGAATTTGAATCTCGCTTCCTCTCAGAATCAAGGGCACAGACCTTATTGTCTTTATATTTTCCGTCACATCCTCTCCGTTTGTACCGTCTCCTCTTGTAGAACCCCTGACAAGTTTTCCATCTTCATAAATTAACTCAATCGATAGACCGTCCAGTTTTGGCTCTGCAATATATTCAACATCATTAACGCCTATCTCCCGCCTTACACGTTCATCGAATTTCCTGATTTCATCCTTCTTCATGGCAGTGTCAAGGCTGAGCATAGTCTTGAGATGGTTCACCGTAGCAAATTGTTCTGCCGGGGCCGCCCCTATACGCTGAGTTGGCGAATCTGATATAATCAAATCAGTAAAAGCACTCTCGAGTTGCTTCAATTCGTTCATCAATTTGTCGTATTCGGCATCAGCTATCTCCGGTTTATTCAAGACATAATAAAAGTAATTATGATGCCTTATGAGCTTTCTCAACTCATCCATACGTTTTTCAGCCTGCTCTCTCGTCGCCATCTTCACCATGTCATTATTGAGGTAATTGCTATATATTTTTCTCTGCCCTAAAAACTAAAAATCAAAAATACTCTGCTGTGGTTGCTCATCGGGCACCTCTCCCCTTTTCACCATACCCATGACTTTTTTCGCCGTGTTTTTCCCGAGAAGGACAGATAGACCGTCCTCCGAAAATTCGAGTTTTTTCGTGAGTTCTACTGCAATTCTCATGTTGGCACTGAAAATGCTTTTTATCGAGGGCATCATCTCCCTGCTTTTCCCCCCAGACATGTGTGCATATTTGCCTATCTTTCCTTCGATTTCCTTTCTATATGCCCTTGCAGACTTGCTTGCCCCCATTTTTCTCAGCCATGACGGAAAGGAATAACGACTGTACCCCGTATAAAAACGGCTTTTCGAGACTGCAACGCCCCCGAACATCAAATCTCTTGCATACCCCCACAATCCGTAGTGCTGGCGGCGCCTTGTCCTGCCTAGAAAAACATCTGCCATGGACAGGAAGTGATATGCCCCGTTTAAATCCGTGAGGCTTTTATATTCTATCGGCAGGTTTTCATCCACCCAGAGTATAAGATAATCCGGAGGCTCATTTATGCTGCTTGCTATGTTGCCAGCGGTTTTAAAGTCCCTTGCCCTGAATATCCCCCTGATACCACCAAATATCTCTTTCTCTTTATTCCTGTAACCAAGCGAAGTCACTGCACTCATACCCACTTTTTTCCTTCCCTGGCATGCCGTCTGCAAATCATTTATTGCCCCCCTTACATCCCCCTCCGATTGAGAAACTATGAATTTTATGACTGCATCGGCAACCTCTACTCCCTCAAGCCGGCATATATTCTTCAGCAGGCCGCCCATCTCCTCCTGCACTCCCTCAAATTTTATGTGTTCGCAAAGTGTTTTTAGTGCGTTTCCGCCGCCCTTCACCAGCGAGTAGTAATCGTTCACTATCAGCACTATGGGTTGCCTTGTCTGCTTCACGGTTTCTATTATCGCCCTTTTTCCTCCGCGGTCAGCATTACCTTCGTATAGATTGTCCGCCTCGTCAATTACTATCAATTTCCTGCCACCGGAACTGGAAAATGAATACTCTCCATGCCCGGTAAACGTCTCGTTGACCGCCCCCGCCAGAGCCACTCTTCGTATCACATCCCCGCTTCTCGTATCCGAAGCGTTCAATTCCACCACCTGCCACCCAAAATCATTTGCAAGAGCGTATGCAGAGGAAGTCTTCCCGATTCCTGCCATACCCGATAAAATTATTGCCTTTGCAAGTGGATTGCCGTTTGCCCATTGTCTACCCCATTTCTTCAATTTCTCTACGGCATTATAATTGCCTGCAATATCATCCAAACTTCTTGGTCTATACTTTTCTGTCCAGTTTTCCATATCAAAATAAGGCATTAGTCACTACCGGCCCAGTTTCCAGTCAACATTCGTATCCTCCTCCCAGTATTCTGCACTTTTCCTGAATTCTTCCCTTACAATATCACCAAGTTTTGTGGGAATCTTTATGCCAAATCGCTCGTATATCTCCATTCCGTCCTTGGTGATATATGTGGGATTGAACGGATCGAAATCCGGCGGGAATTTTACAAGTTCATACTGGAACTCCCCGGTATTGGGGTCACGGATGCATGTTCTGTAGTTATATTTATTAATGACCGTATAACTACCCTGCAATTTATTGACTATATCCCTGTAATAATTCAAACCGCTCTTCAATTCCTCGATTTCCTTTTCCAACTTGGATATACCACCAGCATGTTCCTCCAACTTCTCACGGAGCTTGGTATTTTCGTATTTCAAATTGGATTGCTGATGTGGCACATCATCCATATCATCTTCATATGCCATTTTATCTCCTTCAAATCTGTTAAGCTGAGATTTCAGATATTTATTTTCTCTTCTCAACTCTGAAATCCAGTCAATGAGTTTGTCATTAGAAATGCCAGAAAAAACGCCCGGGTTTTCAAGCATATCGACTTTCTGTCTGAGATGGGTTATCGTATTGCTGTATTTCTCTACCAAGCTGCGATACATATCGACACCGGCGGTCTCAACGGGATTTTCTGCAATTTTTGCAACTTTTTTTATCCCGTTCTCCTCGTTCACTACGTACTTCTCCGTTTCAGTGCCAACGACCCCGGCTACCACCTCCTCTTCCTCCTCCTTCGGAGTGGTGGTAAAAATCATGATGCCAAACCATGCCAGAATAAATGAGAGTATCGCAAGTATGGTAAGCGTAGTGAAATCCATACAACGTTATAGGAATAGGTATATCTATAATTTTCGCTTCGCCCCACCCCAAAATTGTTTATTTGCCGATGAAAATAAAAAACGGAAGCAAAAAAGGGATAGAGGGCACGGCAACTTGCCATCGAGATAATAGGAAGGGATTAACAGACTGCCATCATTGTCCTCTGGTATTGGACCGGCATAATAGAGTAAATCAAAGGATAAAAACACTCATTTCATGGCTTGCAACTTTGTCATCATTGTCATATGCAATAACTTTTAAAGTGTGTTCCCCAGAAATAGTTTTATCCCACAGCCATTCAAAAGGTGCTTGGATATCGGTATATTCTAATTTGTCATCTACATAGAATTCTACCCTGTTAAATATGGATATGTTGCAATAGGAACTAACCTTAATTGTTATGCCACTAATGATTACAGTATTTAATAGAATAGGTGTATTTCTAATTTCTCTATCTGCAATGTATAGACGCCCTCCCTTTGGTCTAGCGATATACAAGGGGGAAACTTTCATAAGCCAAACATCGGCACTACTCCCGTAAGAAGATGTAAGTCCTACTACTATGAACCCTCCATCCGAAGTTTGTTGAATGGAATAAGCTTTTGCAGGCCTAATCCCTCCATATCTTCTCTCCCATTGCATATTTCCATTAGAATCTGTCTTGATGAGCAAGATATCCGAGTTTTCACCAGCGGTAGTATATCCCGCTAATATATACCCTCCATCCGAAGTTTGATCAACTGAATAGCACCCTTCAGAAATTGTAATTCTGCCAAATTTTTTATTCCATTCTTCATTTCCATTGGAATCAGTCTTTATTAACCAAACATCAAATGGATATAATGGACCTCTAGTCTTTGTAAAATATTCGATGGTACCAACTATTATGTACCCTCCATCAGATGTCTGATGAACCTCATAGCCCATCTCTTTGCCAATTCTGAAAAACTTCTTATTCCATTCTTCATTTCCATTGGAATCGGTCTTAATAAGCCAGATATCATAAAGTTCGTGGCCAAGAAAAAATTCAGTATATCCCGTCATTATATATCCTCCATCAGATGTCTGTTGGACAGAAAGAGCTACGTCACAACCACTTCCCCCATATGTTTTATTCCATTCGTCTTGGTAGTTACAATCGTTAATGTCAATCATTTCTCTTTCTCCGGGTAAAGCTAAAGTCATCGAAAAGAAGATTACAGCCGATATGGAAACCACAACAATTATTTTTTTCATTTTATTATTCATCTTTATGAAATCCAAGCGAGAAAACCCAGACCTTTAGGTCTGGGATGAATCGCCTGGAAAATCATAAAACGCCGATAGGCGTTTTCTTCCCCTTGAGGGGAAAGCCACGCAATTTATTGCGTGGAAGGGGTGACATCTGCTATTCGTATTTCAACATTTTTATTAAATAGGGGAAAAAGGAATATGCTCTACGAGGGATGGAAGAGGGCAATGGAGCGTTCGTTCAATTGGCGCACCTGAGGAGCAGAGGCGTTCTATTTTTGCAGCTTAGCCACAATAATGTACTAAAAATAACAAATACAAGTGTCGAAAGTATTGGATGAACATCCAACGAAATCAAAGATACAAATCGTAATCTTCGCGGCATTAAGACAACTTCACATTGCCGCTGAGCAAGTTGCAACAGAGAAATTCATCATCCTTTCCCAACACGTGTGTGTTCAACCCAAAGATAAGCGATATGGTCAAATGAAGTTACTGGATTTTTGAGATGCCCGCTGCTTGCAGCGGGGAGCTTCACTTAAAAACTTTCTTGAGCCAATAAAAGGGAAGAGCAAAAAGCACGCCAAAAGCAAAACCTCGCATTATCAGTCCCCTGTCACATCCCTGAATCGCTATCTTATAATAGAGCCATACAAGTATTAGGACCCAAGCAGTTATAATAGCTGCCACAGTCACATATTTTTTAACTTTTTTCTGCGTCATAATCACTCCTATCTTTATATTACATTTTTATTATTTAAGTTTACTTCCACATGGCACAAAAGGAAAGAAGGAGAAAAAATGTATTTACTGCGGTTCTACCGTGCCCCAATCGATAAGTGACCAAGGTGTCCACCAGTAATCCTTGAAAGTAAACTTTACTCCATTTCCATGATCTACTTCATCCTCGATATGATCCAAACCTATACTGATGATGATCGCTGCCATGCCTATCAATACGGGTAAGGCTATTCCACCGGTAAGAACACCGAGCACGATGGCAAGAACAGAGATACCGAGAGCACCATAATCACAAATTATTCCAGTCCAGTAGTGGTCAACCCATAGTTCATACTTTATACCATACCAATGAAATGATACTTTGGAATCATTTTTTCCACCTAGAGTTGCTGCACTTCCACGTTTTTCCAGCTTTTCCATCACGGAGTTCCACTGCTCTTTCGTGATACTCATCAGTTGTGCCTTCTGCTTCCCAGGTATATCCAGCTTTTCCACCGATGCAACATATTCGGAATATGTCTTTGGAATCTCTGCTGGTTTTGCTATCCTTATCGGCTTTCCCACGTATTCCCCAGAAGGGGTTTTAACAACCTCTATTGCACCAGACGAAACCAGTTCATTCATCCCTTCTATTCCCTGCTTGTACAGCTCAAACTCTTCCTCGGATAGAGATATCTTCGAAGCATCGTCTATCGTAACCCTCAGTCTTCCATCAGCTGTTTTTTCTGTGTACTTACTCATTGCTTGCGTGATATCCTGCTTTTCCTGTTCCGAAAGAGTTGCGATTGTTAACTCTGGAGTTACTTTTAACTCGTTGGATAATGTCGCTTTGCTGACCGATGTTGTTCGCTCGCTCGCAACGACTGGCATCAACATTCACATAGAAGCCAATATAAAAATGGCTCCTATCACACTAAATATTTTCAATTTACCTTTCATGATTTTCACCATATTGTAATGCAAAACCAGTTTAAATAAGTTATGTATAGTTGCTTATGATATCTTAACGCTTATTTTTAGTTATATGTAGTGTAAAATGTTGCGATTGGAGCTTGGCAATCTGATAAACATCACATATTATCTCGGGCAAGTATAGTTGTCTTAATAGAACAAGATTGTTCTGGTAGAACAATTTATATATTATTTTTGCCATAACTGTAATCAAGATGACGAAACACACTTCAGTATCATTACCAAAGGGGATGCACGATGCAATAAAGAGAATAATTGAAGAAAGTCCCGAAATGGGATACACAAGTGTGGCTGAATTTTGCAAGGATGTGCTCAGGGATAAAATAGCAGAAGAAATGAAAAATAAATGATGGACGATGAGAAATCATACAGATAAAAATCAATGCTATTCTCAACGAAAAGCGTTTTTCATCTTCTGGTCTGGGAATTCATTATTTTTATTCCGATATATTGAAATTATGTATGTCTAATAACTATAAATACATCCATCCCATTTTTATGGGCAATGCGAGTTCTTATTACGGGCGGGAGCGGATTTATCGGAAGCCATTTGGTGAAAGAACTGGTCGGGCACGGCTACGAGATTAAGATACTGACAAGGCAATCATCGCTTGAAGATAGCGGCATATCCATTGCCCGGGGCGATATAACCAGACCCGAAACTCTTCTTTCTGCCCTCGAAGGTGTTGACGCCGTTTTTCACAATGCAGCCTATGCGGCCGATTGGGGGAAAAGAAAGGAAATTTACAGTATAAATGTTGAAGGAACCGTGAATGTTGCCAAAGCATGCAGAAAAAAAGGCATAGAAAGGATGGTATTCACAAGTTCTGCAGGCGTGTATGGTTTCCCCGGTACCTTGGAGGAAATAACGGAAGACAGCCCTAAAAAACCACTCAATGTCTACCAAAAATCTAAGCTCGATGCGGAGGCGGCATTACGGAAATTTGGGGATATGCATATATCCATCATCCGTCCTTCCCTCGTGCTGGGGGGAGGGGCAAAGGCAGCGGAAGTCATGCTCTCAAAAATCGAGCAGGGAAAGATGGCGTATATCGGTAGCGGAAACAGCCGTATTTCAATAGCCCACCCTGAGGATGTTGCCATGTGTTTGAGACTGGCACTTGAGAAGGATAAGGAGGGCGGGGTATACAATGTTCTCAGTTTTATCTCTCCGGTGAAGCAGCTATTCGAGGAGATTGCCAGACAGCTGGGCGTTGAGGCACCGAAAAAGCGTGTAACATATTCCATTGCGTATATTGCTGCATATCTCGAAGAGTTATTCGCCGGAAAAGAGCCGTCTCTCACACGATTCAGGGTAAAATCGTTTGGAACAACGAGGAACATAAGTTATGAAAAAGCCGGAAGGGCATTGGGATACGAACCAAAATTTGATTTGCAATCAACGGTAAGGGATATGGTTTCATGGTACAAAACATGCTAGTAGTTCTTTTATGGGTGTCAAATGTCAAAGACATAGTTCAGCGGTACAGGCAATTAATATCGACTTATTCGGCATAGATTGCCGGTCTCAGAGGTTCTGCCTTCGCCTTTTTGTTGCCCGGGTCGGGACAGTCATCATCTGCAGAGAAAATTTTCACCTCAGAATTTAATTCTTTTTCAAGAAAATCCGTTGCATTTTTCAGGTAGTTAGTTTCATCAATTCTTACAAATGTCATCCCTCTGGTCACGTCGTTTATTATTTTCTGGGCAAACTTCGACACATGCTTTGCATACGGCTTGATGTTTTCGTCACCCATCAGTTCTTTCATCAGTCTTCCCATATCAAGTTCTTTATTTCCTGCAAGTTCTGTTGCCTTCTCAGTTGCAATCCATTTCCATGCTGGGGATGTGTACACAAAAATTTTTGAGGGTATAATTCCCGTGACACCAAGTATTTCCTTGGTATCCTCAACGGTTTTCATTAGCAGTTTCTCGCTCCTCAGCACTTTTTCGTCTACCGGATTTTTTTCAGGGAAAGACATTTCGGAAACAAAGCCTTTTTCGCCCGTATTTTCCCACATTTCCTCTGCAATATGGGGCGTGAAGGGACATATTATTCTTATCCACCGTTTCACCAGTTCTTTGGCTACCTTGCCGTTTTTTCCTCCCCTCTCGATGTACCACTGGGAAGCATTGTATACATCAAAAAATATAATATTTGCAGCCTTTCTCAATTCGTAATCCTCCATCGCTTCAATTGCATCGTTTACTTTTTGGTTAAATATTGCCTCCATCCAGTCATCAATGCTGCTCGTTTTATCTCTCTTCATTTTTAGCAGTTGCTCATGTATATTCCAGATTTTTACAAGTCTGCTTTTGTAGTTATCCACATTCCCGTCGTCCCATTCTATATCCACGTATGTTGAGCCAATATGAGTATAATAAAGTCGCATTGTATCCACACCGTACTGTGTGATCGCATCCGGTATCGGCACCGCTCCTCCCTTGGATTTCGAAATCTTCTCCCCGCTTTTCTGTGTTATCCACCAGTTAACAAATATGCCTTTTGGCCAATGTTCCGGCTTCATTATGGCGGAATGATTCATTATAAATACGGGGAAGTGGACGGTTTTGTGCTCCTTGCCCCCAAGGTTTATGTCAACCGGATACCAGTAAAGAAAATCTTCCCTGATTTCTTTCCATATTTCATTTTTTTCTTTTCCCATACCAAGGAAAACATAGTCAAAGAATCCGTTACTCATCTCGTCCGGTAAAAGCTTCCCCTCATTTACATATTTCGATATTATATAGTATGCCGGATAAAGGGTTGAATCCGAAATGGGTTCGATAATCCAGTCCTTTTTGAACGGAAATTTGGTTCCGAGCCATGAGCCCTGACGTATGCATGCCCTGTCTCCGAACCAGTCCAGCACTTTTGGCAACTCCTGTTTATACTCACCGGGATAGATGTTCATGGCTGCAGCATGTTCCTTGCTCTTCTCGGTAAGTTCTTCGTCGCTATAACGAATGAACCACTGGTCCGGAACGATTTTTATTACCACATCCCTGCCGCATCTGCAGATGACACGCTTTGAAAATTCTCGCATGATTGTTGATTTTCCATTATCAATGAGTTTATTCTTCACCGAGTCCTTTATTTCGGAAATTTTTATACCTGCATATTCTCCACAATTTTCATTCAGTTTTCCTTTATGAAATTCTTCCTTGTACAACTTTTGCGTGGCTTCCTCCAGAGCCTCCCTCTCTTCTTGGTTTTTTATTTTCATTTCCTCGACAACTTCTTTCGCGGGAACATCATAACTCCCGACAGAGATGATGACAATCGGTTCGATATCCGAGTTCAGATCTCTGAGGGCTATGTAATCATACGGGGCATGTGCAGGAACGGACATGACAATGCCCGTGGCAACATTCGAGTCAGCAAACGTGGCTGGCAGGACAGGTATCTCCCGCCCAACCATCGGGACGATACATTTCTTTCCCACAAGTTCATTACCTTTAATGGTGCCGACCACCTTGGCCTCTTTGCTTCCCTGATTTGAAATTTTCTGTCTTCCCTGCTCCGAAAGAATCCATTTTTCGTTGCCCACCATGGCTATTTCATATTCCTCATCGGGATTGACCCACATATTCGTCACACCGAATATTGTCTCGGGGCGGAGTGTGGCTGCAGGCAGGATCATATCGCCCATTCTGAACTTTATGACCGTGAATTCGAGAGTTTCCGCATCTCCCCCCTCCGATATATCGGTCTCTGATTTGTCTACCGCTACGGGCCCGCAGTTGGGACAAAACGGTGCAAAATGGGGTTTTTGTATAAGCAATCCTTTATCCCTCAGTTTGTTAAACTGCCATTCTATAAATTTCCTGTAACCGGGCGAGATGGTATCCATGAGGCGTGAATAATCTATAAAAAACCCGAACTTTTTCCAGTAGTCCTCTGTGTACACCCTGCTGAAGTATTTCACGACCTCTTCCGGGTCGGAAAGTTTTTTTATGACATCTTCGGGACATCCGTTTTCTCTAAGATATTTCAGCATTCCGGGCTCCCCTCTTGCCACCTTTTTTGCCAGGCTCACGGCAGGCAGCCCGGAGGCATGAAAACCAGCGGGAAAACACACACTGTAACCACTCATTCTCTTGTATCTGGCAATGATATCGGCATATGCAAATCCCCTCATGTGGCCGACATGAAGATAGCCTGAAATGCCGGGATATGCAAAATGTATGAAAAATTTTCTTTCCTTCTCTTTTGTTCCCTCATACAATTTTTTCTCAAACCATCTTTTCTGCCATTTTTCTTCCATGGCTGTGAAATCTACCATCAGGACGCTATAATATGGTTATTTATATAAGGATTGTGAATAAGTCGTTAAAAACTATGTTTATTGCGGCGAATATATTTGCAAAAAACTCACTAAATTTTTTAAAATACCATCCGATGATAGAACTTCTCTTGATGAGATTAACAGAAAAATCAGATAAATTGTTTAGGAATCCTGTGCAACACCCAATATATTTTCATATCACTTCTTCAAGTTCCAATCTGTTCTCTCCCCTTGGGCAGATTATTGGCAGATTCATCTCCTTTGCCCTTTGCTGTAGTTCCTTGTCGTTGGTTACTATGGCGCCTTCCATTTTCAATGCCGTTTCAAGTACGCTGTCATCGCCCTTGTTTTCGGTTTCCATCAACCGGAATCCTCGCTTTTTTATAATACTGAGTCCCAGTTTGGCCGCCCTTCCAGTTCCTCCGTCCTTGTTTGCCAGTTTTTCTATCTCCTCCACAACTGAAATCGGTACAATAATTCTGCATATACCAAGCAGTCTTGTTATTTCTCTCTCAATGTTTATGCCCGACTGGTAGGGTATCATCAGGGCATTCGTATCAAGGACAACTGCTCTCATTTTATCTCACCATATCCGATAAGTCTCCATCTCTCTCCGATTCTTTTTGATATTGCCACCTTCTGTCCCTCCTCTGCGCATACGGGCAATTTAAGGGGCACATGGATGATGTTGTCCTTTACTGACGTGACAATGCCGACCGTTGTTGCCGTCCCAACCGTGAGCATGAACAACTCGTTTGTCTTGATGTTCTCCGCCCCTTCGGTAGGTTCCATCATCCTGTTGATAATGTGTACATCAAGCTCCAGTTCGTTCCAGACGGGCGGTAACAATCCTTCCCTTCCCACGATTCTTCCTGCCAGAGCATCCGCCTTGGTGAGGGCGGGATCTATCTCCGTTCCAATTCCCAGCAGCCCTCCGGCTCCCGCTTTCTTGACCGATTTCCCTCCCGTGATGATGGATGAAGTTGTTGTAAATATTGATTCGTATCTCTCCTTCCCGGACTCCTCGACCTTTCTCCCGGGCCGTATCTCTATTTCATCGCCGACGTATAGAACTCCCTGTTTCAAAGAGCCTCCTATGACGCCGCCACGAATTTTATCAGGCGTTGCACCTGGTTTATTCACATCAAAACTTCTGGCCGTATACATAATCGGGTTTTTATTTATGTTTCTTTTCGGGGTCGGTATGTATTCTTCGATTGCCCGTATCAGTGTGTCGAGGTTTGTTTCGTGATGGGCCGACACTGGAATTACGGGTGCACCTTCTGCACATGTGCCCTCGACAAAGTTGATTATCTGGTTATGATTTTCAATTGCCTTTTCCCTGCTTACAAGGTCTATTTTATTCTGGACTATTACAATATTCTTTATTCCGGTGGTATCCAGGGCCATCAGGTGTTCCTCGGTCTGGGGCTGTGGGCATTTTTCATTGGCGGCGATGAGAAGGAGTGCACCGTCCATTATTGCAGCCCCCGAGATAACAACAGCCATAAGTGTTTCATGCCCCGGCGCATCCACAAAAGATATTTTTCTCAGTAATCCTCCCTTCTCTCCGCAGTGAGGGCATACGGACTTTGTAGAATAGCAAAGTGACTCGGGGCAGTTAGGGCATTTGTAAAATGTTGTGTCAGCATACCCGAGCTTTATTGATATCCCTCTTTTCAGCTCCTCGGAATGTTCATCCGTCCATTTTCCCGATAGAGCCTGGGTTAGGGTGGTCTTGCCGTGGTCTACGTGGCCGACCATCCCTATATTCACTTCAGGTTGATTCATTTTTCTCTTCTTTTTCCTCTGTTGCCTTTAACAATTCTTTCATGGGCTTTATTCCCTTTTTTATGACTTTCATATTTACCTGCAGGGTATCGAGACCTACTGTATTGCCACGGATCGTTTTCCTCCTTCTCACTCCCCTATCTTTTGGTTTGAAGCCGACACTTTTTGTAACCAGAATTCTCCTTCTCGAAATCCCGGGTATTTCTCTTCTCATTATAAAACCGTCCTTATCGCCACCACCGGTGATTTTTAACTTATATCCTGGTAAGGACACGAATATCCCGTCCACCTCATCCCCTATTTTTTTCCCTACCAACGAGTTTGCATGATGCCCTTTAACCTCTACTTGATGACTTTCGCTTCCGTCGCTTACAACCACTTTAAATTCTGGCATATTATCATTCTGCAATACAATCTCCTTTTAATATTTTTGGTGGTTTTCAGGGGTAGTACGCATTTTTGCGGATGGAGATACTACTGCCTTGCATAAATTTGCCTATTTTCGCATTTATATACAGGCAAAATAAATATATACCAAAAACGATTTAGTAGCCGTATTAATGATAGGTGAGATAATATGAAGGTAATAAAACAAAAAAAGTTTTTCGGCGCACTGGCGATTTTGGTATCTTTCGTGATGGTATCCTCGGTATTTACTTTTGTGGAGGGGAATGGCGGGCTAAATGCGGATTTTTACTGGGAACCCGAAGAACCAACAGATATACAGAATATCCATTTTTATGATGATTCATCCGGGGGGGCGATAGTATGGGTGTGGGACTTCGGTGACGGCAACTCATCTTGTGATCCCAACCCGTTCCATGTTTATGGTGATGACGGTGTTTATACGGTCAGGCTTACTGTATGGGATGACAGCAGTTCAATGGATACGATAACAAAGGATGTTGTTGTTTCAAATGTGCCGCCTGTGGCAGATGCAGGGGATGACAAAACCATTAATAATTTGACAGTACTGTTCAATGCATCCTTATCATATGATGTCGATGGGAGTATTACCGTTTATTCATGGAATTTTGGTGATAGCAGTACAGGTTCGGGTATTATCAGAGGCCATACATACAGTCATGATGGCACGTACACTGTCGTGCTGAATGTAACCGATGATGATGTGGCATATGATGAGGATACGGTGCAGATTATTGTGGATACGGAAAGTCCGCAGACCAATATCACGTTGGATGGCAACTTGGGTACGGACGGGTGGTACAGTGGAAACGTTACGGTAACCCTCGATCCTTCTGACAGTCTTTCAGGCGTGAATGCAACATTTTACAAAACGGATGGCAACTGGAATATCTATAATGTTTCTTTTGTCATAAGTGCGGAGGGTGAGAACGATCTGAATTATTATTCCGTGGACAATGCAAGCAATAACGAAGTCGTCAAGTCTGCAACCGTTAAAATCGATAATGTTTATCCCCGGACAAATTTTTCAATAAATGGCACGCTCGGGGACAATGAATGGTATGTCGGCAATGTCACTGTAACTCTCAATGCTTCTGATGCCCTTTCTGGTGTGAACTATACAAAATATAAGTTAGATGATGGAGACTGGAAGGAGTACGTCGGAGAGGTGAACGTAGGCAGCAGCGGGAGCCATACATTCTACTTATATTCGGTTGATAATGCCGGTAATGTTGAGGCAGAGAGCAACTTTACATTCAAGATAGACAAAAATGCACCTTCGGTTTCCATAACCGTTCCCAAGGACGGCTACCTCTACATATTCGGAAGGGATATAATGCCCACCGCATTCGGGAAAACCAAAATAATAGGTAAAATCACGGCGGTTGCAGCCGCCGCAGATACCCTTTCCGGCGTACAGTCGGTTTGTTTCAAGCTTGACGGTGATATCCTCTGGATGGATTTCAATGCCCCGTACGAAGTAAACCTGCCGAGAGCACACCCGAGAGGTGTTTATACCCTTACGGTGACTGCATACGATGATGCAGGCAATTCAGCTACAACTACCGGAGTGGACTACATAAAAATACTCTAAACTCCAAATACAACTCTTCCCTTATATTCTATCTTTATTATTCTATAGTAGGGTATCCTGCCGTCTTTTATTCTGAAGAAATGTTTTTCCAGTCTCTCCACTTCATTTCCTGTGACTGAGGCAGTATCGTTTTCACTTCCCCGGCTCATGTACCATATCTTGACTTTGTCGAAATCATAATTTTCATGCCATTTCATCTTATTCAGCAAGTTTCTGTTTTTCATGTACAAAATTTTATATACTGGGTTAACATATTAGCTTTTGCTGTTTTGAAAAGTGATATTATGGATATGGAAAATAAAAAAGGAACAACGACGATAGGGCTGGTTTGCAAGGACGGTGTGGTCGTTGCCACGGAGCACAGGGCCACGATGGGCACGATGATAGCCCATAAAGTTGCGAAGAAGGTTTATAAGATAGATGACCACCTTGCCATGACTACTGCCGGTCTTGTGGGGGATGCCCAGATGCTTGCCAGGTACCTTAAAGTAGAGACGGATTTGTATCGTTTGCAGAGGGGAAGTATAATTCCCGTTAAGGGTGCAGCCACTCTCATGTCAAATATACTTAATCAGAGGAAATTTGCCCCATTTTATGTACAGCTCATCGTGGGAGGAGTTGATATCAGTGGTCCCCATATATTTTCAATAGATGCTGCAGGTGGCTCAATAGAGGACAAGTATACAAGTACGGGCTCCGGTTCACCCTATGTTTTTGGTGTTCTCGAGGACAACTACAGGGATGGCATAACGGTGGAGGAGGGAGTAAACCTCTCGATAAGGGCTCTTTCTGCAGCAATGAAGCGTGATTCTGCTTCTGGCAATGGAATGGACATTGCTGTGATAACACCGGGGGCATACAAGGAGATAATGCAGGAAGAAATTGAAAAAAGGAAGAAAAACCTTGAAATAAGTTAGCATAAGGGATATATTCATGTCGGTTGAAGACATTTTGCAGGAGATAAGGGTGGAAGTTAAGGCAATTTTGCCAGCATCCATAAGGGTTACCGATATTGACTTTGAGGGTGCACAGCTTGTTATCTATACGAAGGACCCGGACAAATTTGCGGACAATAGCGAGTTGGTGAGGCAACTGGCCAAAAAAATTCAGAAAAGGATAGTCGTGAGGCCAGATCCTTCCGTCCTTGAAAGTATAGACGTGGCCGAGGAAAAGATAAGGAAATTGCTGCCGAAGGAGGCAAATATTGAAAATACATATTTTGAGCCCGATATAGGGGAAGTTACAATAGAGGTTGAAAAGCCGGGGATTGCAATAGGAAAGCATGGTTCTCTTTTGAATGACATAAAGAAAGAGATAGGCTGGACCCCCAAAGTTATAAGAACCCCGCCGATGCCTTCCAAAACAGTTCAGGAGGTAAGGGGATACATCAGGGTTAATGCTGACGATAGAAAGGAATTCCTGCGGCGCCTTGGCAGGAGGCTGCACCGTGGTATTTCAGAGGGGGAGAAGTGGGTGAGAATGACTTCCCTCGGAGGGTATAGGGAGGTCGGCCGTTCATGTACCATGCTCTCAACGCAGGACAGTAAGGTGTTGATTGATTGTGGCGTGGCTGTTTCCTCGTCGGGTAGCGGTTCGCCATACATTCATTTGCCGGAGGTACTGCCTCTCGAGTCAATTGACGGCGTGGTGGTAACACATGCCCATCTTGATCACTCCGGGCTTGTCCCGTTGTTATATAAGTACGGGTATGATGGTCCCGTTTACTGCACTTACCCCACAAGAGATGTGATGGTTCTTATGCAGATGGATTATCTTAAGGTATCTGCGGAAAATGCAAGGAGACCGCCTTATCTGTCGGAACACATAAGGGAGGAGATAAAGCATTCCATACCTCTCAATTATGGCGACACGACTGATATAGCTCCTGACATCCGTTTGACAATGCACCGTGCCGGACACATTCTCGGCTCGTCAATATGCCATTTTCATGTTGGCGACGGGCTTTACAATATCGCTTTCAGCGGTGACATAAAATATGAGCAGACGCTGCTTTTCAGTCCGGCGGCCACCCATTTTCCCCGTCTGGAGGCATTGGTCCTGGAATCCACGTACGGCGGCAGCAATGATATTCAGCCCAGCAGAAGAAAGGCAATAGAAGAGATGAGAGATGTCGTGCAGGCAACACTGGAGAGGGGCGGGAGAGTTCTTATCCCCGTTTTTGCAATAGGGCGTTCCCAGGAAGTTATGATTGTGCTGGAGCAACTTATGCGCGGAGGGGAAATCCCAAAGGTTCCTGTTTATCTGGACGGAATGATATGGGAAGCAACGGCGATACATACCGTCTATCCAGAATATCTGAACAGTAAACTGAGAAAGATGATTTTCCAGAACGGGGAAAACCCGCTGATGGCAGAGATGTTTGAAAGAGTGGACAGCTATGAAAAGAGGGAGGAAATTTTGGACAGCCCGAAGCCCGCAATAGTTCTTGCAACCAGCGGCATGATGAACGGTGGTCCGGTTATAGAATATCTAAAGAAATGGGGCGATGACGAGTTAAGCTCGCTCGTGTTTGTCGGTTATCAAGCAGAGGGGACACTGGGCAACAAAATCCAGAGAGGATGGAAGGAGATTACAGTTGCAAACCAAACAATCGAGCTTGGGATAAATGTGGAGACATGTGAAGGTTTTTCGGGTCATTCTGATCGTACGCAGCTCATGAATTACGTAAAGAATGTGAGTCCAAAGCCAAAAAGGATAATCGTTGGCCACGGTGAAGAGTCAAAATGCCTCGACTTCGCTTCGAGCATATACAAGAGATACAAAATCAAGACACTTGCCCTTAAAAACATGGAGACAATTAGGTTTAGATAAGTTGCTTGCTTGTAACTTGACTTCGCCACTTTAGTGCCTAATGGAAAGAGATATTGAGGAGAAACTTCA
>CAZSHJ010000033.1:0-19100 GCA_964606745.1 uncultured Thermoplasmatales archaeon
TCATGTATTCGTAATACACCTATAAGTATAAAAAGTTTAGTTTTTAACTATAAATTAACTTAGAAAAGAAAAAATAAAGAATTAATAGAGCAGTCCTTTTCCTTCCAATTCCTCCTTCAATTTTTCAACCGCATTTGTTACCTGTTCGGTTTTTCTGGCGCCCGTGCAGACAATCTTTCCCGAACTGAACAGAAGCAGTACAACCCCAAGTTCTCTCATGCGGTATACTATGCCGGGGAAAATCTCGGGTTCGTACTCTGTATTTTCAAGTCCGACAGCAAGGGCGGTGCTCACTAGATTGAGTTCACCGTGCAGGTCACCCGAAGCAACAATATTTTGGACATTTATTTCCGGGTTATCTATGACCTTAAAGCCCACTTTTTTCAGCATACCACATACTTTTCCCATGCTCGTCTTTATATCCTCAATATTCTTTGCTCCCGTGCAAACGACTTTTCCGCTCTTGAACAGTAAAAACGCGGTTTTCGGCTTGGTTATACGCAGCACCAATCCAGGGAATATTTTGGGCCTATAATTTGTATTGGGCAACGATTCCATGATTTTATTCAATTCCAGACTTTCCGCAATGGTTGTCGACGCAACAATATTCTGTATTTTTATGTCGGCCATGATTGTAAATACAATACCATACAATAAATGTTTCTATTCCGGCGGCAGTCACATATCCTTTTTCTTGAATATTGTCATTGCGATGACAGGCGGGATAAACGCCCATGTGGCGATGCCTGCCAGAGTCGTCCAGAAGTTAATATAGCCAGGTATAGCCGGTGTTTCAAAGCCGAAGAAACTTTTTATGCCGTATATCAGCATGATGTGCATCTGGTATGTATCGAGAGGACTGAAGAACATGGCTTTCCATATCCACTCGGAGCCTGTAACCTCTCCGCTGCTGAAAAATGTCTGATAATCTCCTCCCATCGCAGTGTATACCCCTATCAATATCAGACCGATAATCATGGTAAAGAAAAACCATATGAATACCCCGCCGGCTATCGCCGCAGACCTTTTTCTTGTGGCAACCGAAACGAGCATGGAAATTCCCAGGAAGATGAGACCTATCAGAAATGTGGCCAGAAGAAAAAGCAGATAATGAGGGAGGTTAATTCCGGCTTTGCTGCCAAGGGCAATTATGATGCCTGCCCCCCCGAATCCGATGAAAATGGCGGTGAAAAGTACGCTACCCAGGGCAAAATATTTTCCAAGGAAAATCTCCGTTCTGTTTACGGGATAGGACATAATGACCTCCAGAGAGCCTTGTTCCCTTTCCTTTGTAATTGAACTGTGGCCGAGCATGACGCCCACGATTGGCACTAGGAATGAAATGAGGCTTATCAATCCGGCGACTGTATCATCCACCCCATGGAAGCCCACTCCCTTGGTGGTTGACGAACCGAAATATGAGACCACGATTGCCAGCGACAGAAAAACCAGGATTAGGATAATGAGCCATCTATTCCTTATGGTATCTCTATATTCTTTCTTAAATAGGGCTTTCATTGCCCTGAAATTTACTTTATCCACGTGGCAATATATGTTTTTATTTTTTAAAGTATCGTACGAGTACAGAGATCACACTGCTTGGTTATATTAACTTCACGGGTGAAAAACCCCATATTAATTTGGCGGGTGACGAAGATTTTTATAAGGGATGTGGTAACTCAAACAGGGGTGGCAATACAAAACCAAAACTGGCACCAGATTGTGCTGTTTTTGATGGGAGTAGTAACTTTGAATGAGGATTTTATTTTGTTACCAATCCTACTAGCTTTTATAACGACATTATATATGGTATGTATGGGTGGAATTACCCCAAGTACTAAAGCTATGATTGTTGTAATAATTTGGGTGGCTATACTTCCCATATTTTTTAAATATTGGTTCAAAAAAAAGGATGAGTGGGTTGATATACAAGGAAAACACATAAAATCACTGTTTGATGTTCTAAAAATATTAAGTAACGCCTCAATTGTTGATGATAAATTCGATATATATCTCAAAATTAATGATATTTCAAAGCTTAAAGATATACAAAATTCTAAAGATTTTAAATTGTTATTTCAGCATTTAGACAGTTATACAGATATTCCAAAAAAATATTGGAAGATGGTTACATCAGTTAAAAATGCAAAGAAAAAACTCGATGAATTGAAAGAGTGCATTCCGCCTAAAGTAGATATAAAAGATAAGAACGAGGAAAGAAATTTCTCATATTATTTAACGGAGCTTAAAGAAAAATTGGTTCTGTCGGATTTAAGGGACATTTTTACCCCCTGTCGGATTGGCGGGGCATACTGCTTTTGAGATAAGCCCTACCCACCTGTTCTTTTCGTTCTCAATTCCGAGGTCTATTCCTGCCATCTCTGAGGGTGTTTTGTTATCCAATGCACTATGCTTTCTCACGAAGTTGTAGTAAGTTTTGTAATTGTTTAACATCTGTTCTGCTGTTTCATCGTTCTGCATTCCCCTCATAACCTTGTCTCTTTCTCTCCATGTTCCGTGAAATCTCTCAACTTTGTTGTTATTGATGGGGTCTCTTATTCCTGCTTGTATGTGAACCGCCTCTGGAAATTCCTGTCTTATCACATAGGGATAAGCATTCATCTTGTCCGTGATAATCATGCTTGGCTTTCCTTCCACGTCCCCCTTTGCCTTATGAAATACCTTTTCTGTTTCTAAAAGACTTCTCTGCTTCGTTGTTGTGTTGGCAATTAAGAAGCGTGTCTTTTCATCGAGTATATTCCAACTGTAAACCCAATCTCCCTCTGTCTTAACCTTCTGCTCATCAATGTTCCATGTCTCTCCGAGGTCGGGATTGTATTTACTCACATATTCGTTTATTTTCTGCATAAATATGTTTATCCACACTCGAATAGTATCGTGGTGTAGTTTGAGGTTGTAAAACTGCTCTATCGTATCTGAAATCTTTCTTAACGAGAGACCTTTGAAATACAAGTCCATGCACAACGCTATGAGTTTTGTATTTCCCTTTCTGTATTTGATGGGTTCTAAAACAAATCTGTGGTCACAATCCTTGCAGATATAACGCTGTCTCGTTCCCTGCTTGGTCTTTCTTAACCCCTTCTTTACCACATGATAAGAACCGCACTCTGGACATTGAGGATGGCTTATTTCTGCCTTCAATGTGAGAATGTCATCGTCTCCATCCTGCATTTTGTTGAACAGAGAGACCGCCTGTATATGTTTGCACATCAATCCTGTCTCCTGATGGTCTGGACAAGTGCAATGCCATTCTCCGTGTTCATTCCATACATTGTATGTTCTATCTGGGTTGTTCTGGGATGGCATTATCCATGTAGTTCCATTCACAACCTTTGGCATGTCTCCCTTTGCTATGATTGCAAAGGCACGCATTTTTCTCAATTTTTCAAGTTTTGTTTTTTCTTTATCTTCCATTCCACTCACCAAATAGTAAACGGAAAACAGTATATAAACCTTTCCCTTTTTTATGTGCCTAAAAGTATAAATACTACTCTTGCATTTAGGATATATGAAACTGCAAAAACAGAAAGGAAGGGAATACAAGGGCAAGGTGTATTCCAAATACTTCGTTACCATCCCGAAAAAAGACCTCGAAAGGTTGAGATGGTCTGAAGGGGAAGAATTGAAAGGCATTGTGGCAGACGGAATGTATATACTGAGACCTAAAGAGTGAGAAGGAAGGGCATCCCCATCTGGGGGTGTATCGAAATGAGAAAAATCGACACCAGATAGGGACACCCATAATGGTTTTAAGGTGAAATCTGTTTTATTAGTTGGGTGTACCCGAAATGAGAAAGATTTACAATAAATCGAAAGGAGATCGAAAAAAGTTTTGCAATAGTGTATTTTACCAAGCATGGGCATACAAACCCCAACAATACAATAAAAAAGTGGAAACGAGAAATTTAATTGGAATGTTGTATAATGGAGTGATTTTTGTTTCGTTATCTTTGGTAATATTATGTACAATTGGTATTTTTGCATATCAAGGAGATTTCTTTTTAGCGTTATATCGAGACGATAATACCCATGTAAAATTTTATATTTTAATCGGTGCTTTATTTGGATTAGCACTTTCACAGATATATAGTAGCATGGAGCCTTGGGATAAACCTCCAAAATCAAGGTTTTTCACCTCCATCAGAAGCTTTTTTTATTTTGCTGGGTTTTTTTTCATTCTTGAATTTTCTTGGAGGTTTATTGTGTGGATTATCGATAACATGACTAAATAAATAGCCATCTCTTAAACTCAGTATTAAGAATAGAATTATAAACCATATTAATGTGTACAAAAGGGGGTCTATTTTAATTTCATGCCATACGAGGTATGTGGAATATATGAAATAAGATGGTAGTAAAATTATTAGAGAGAACCAATGAATTACAATTAAAAATTTTTTTAGTAGGAGTGGCATTAAAAACCACCTCCATAAAATGAAGTGTCGCCACCAAAAACATCATGTTGCTGGTGACAGACATGATATAAACGGTGGCGACAATCAATATTAGGAGGATGGAATATATTATTTTTTCCATCCCTCGCATTAGCCAGAAGGGGTTTATCCCTCGCTAACTCGACAGAACCAGATATTATCTTGTAAATGCCATAAAAATCCAATATAAATAATGGTAAAATCCACAGTATGTCATGAAGTATTTTTTCTAATTTAAAAATCGGGTTCTCCCTTGAAGGTTTCGTTCCTCCAAAATTCCATTGGTGAGTGGAATGAGGGAGAACCCGTTTAACAAATCTGGAATGAGAATTTAACTTTTTATGTCCCGCATCCGACAGGTGTTTCTTATGTCCCGCATTTGCGGACAGTACCGAAAAATTGTTAGAAAAATCAGTAGAGAATGTAGACCTAACTAATTTGAATGTGATAGAAAAAGCAAAGAGTGATTTTTTCCATGTATATTACGATAATGAATATGTTGACCATTTTGATAAACGACAGTTTACTAAGGATGAAATTAGGGAATGCTTATCAGGCTTATTGAAAGATGGAATTTTTCAAACAATGCTAAGGGATACAATAGGAAGACGAAAAGAAGCGTATGAGGGTTGTAATAATTTTAGGGATGAGTTAGGAAAGTTTATTAACACTCAACATCCTGAAGAAAAACTGGAGGGAAAATGTGACGAATGCGTTATTTTTCTGTTTTGGGATAGGTATAAGAATTTATCACCTTGGAAACAGAAAGTAGCCTCTATTTTTGATTGCTATGTCTTCTAACTCTTCACCTTCTTTCCATCCCAACTCTTCAATATCCTTCGGTGATATCACAATAGTCCATTTGTATATCGTTTTACCTTTATATTTTCCTGCTCTATGTTTTTGGAGCTTCATGGGAAACACTAATACAAAGTCAGTATTCCACCACCCGCAACTTAACACTCAACTAAATTCAAAGAAAATCACCATTAATCCTAACAGAACCCTCTGCTTTATGTGCTGTGTGGCATAGCTCTCTTTTCAACGAATATCCCATATAAATTTAGGGCATGTTTCTATTATCAGTATTTAACAATGACTTAGAGAATCGCATTTACGCCATAAAGCAGCTTTATGGAAAAGTTAATAAGTTCGTTATAGATAACATTCCGGTGAGAAAATGGCTATGGGATTCATTCTGATTTCTACGGCACCTGCGAGAGAGCATGAAGTATATAGTGAGTTGCTTAAAATAGGGGAGATAGTTGAGCTGCATCCTCTATTCGGCGAGTACGATCTTATAGCCAAGGTCGAGGCAAATGATTTCGATGAACTGGGAAGAATAGTTGTGGACAAGATAAGGGCAATCGAAGGAGTGGCTGATACGAAAACCTTAACCGGAACTAAATTTTAAGGAGGAGATAGAATGGAATATGTGTTGAGTTTGTTTGTGAGTATGTGCATGTTGGTGTTTGCGATAGG
The DNA here is from genome assembly GCA_964606745.1 of uncultured Thermoplasmatales archaeon. Classification (GTDB taxonomy): domain Archaea; phylum Thermoplasmatota; class E2; order UBA202; family DSCA01; genus VBQP01. The sequence goes on from CAZSHJ010000033.1 coordinate 5,937, forward strand.
CACGATAATAGCGGGACTGTTTACAGCGTACTTTGGCTCCGGCAAGAGCAGGGCCATAGGTGCCGTATTGTTGCTGGTAGGTCTAATCGTGGGCATAGTGTTCTATAACTATGGCAGTGGTGCTCTATGGGGCAATGCCGAATGGAACTGGGAACTGGTCAAAAACGGATTGTCTGCAGTCATCGGGGCAATTATAGGGGCATTGATAGCACTGGGCATTTTCCTTGCAGGAATAATGAAGGCATAAACGGTTTGCCTTTATTCTTTCTAATGCATGCATAACTGGTCGGGATGGTATTCCAAAGAAACAGTTAAAAGTGGCCGGGAAATATACGGTTAATGAGTGGATATTCTGAGCTGGTCGATTTGGTTAGAGGGGCAAAAAAGGTCGCCGTAGCGTTTTCGGGAGGTGTGGACAGCAGTTTGGTAGCAAAGGCGGCTGTTGACTCAGGAATAGAAACCGTGGCAATAACAGTTCATTCCCCTCTATTTTCTCTCAGGGAGATGAGAAATGCCTTGGCAGTTTCAGAGGAAGTCGGTGTAAGACATGTTATGGTGAAGAGCAGTATCATGCCCGAAAATACAGACATGAGGTGCTATTACTGCAAGAAGAGTATGACAAGATTATTGAGGGAGACAGCTGAAAAAGAGGGTTTTAATATGATAGCAGATGGTGTAACGGTTGATGATATCGATGATGTTTTTCGGCAGGGCGTGGATGCAGCAAGTGAAGAAAGAATATGGCATCCTCTGGTGGATGTCGGATTTACGACAGAGGATGTGGTGAATGCTGCAAAAGATGCAGGATTAAGTATATGGGATAGACCGTCAAATGCATGCCTCGCATCTCGCATTTCTTACGGCGAGGATATAACCGTGGAAAAACTTCGGATGGTAGAGGCGGCAGAGGAAATTCTGGACGGTTTATCAAAAAAGATTCGTGTGAGGTTGCATAATAACGTTGCGAGAATAGAGGTCATGCCTGAAGATTTTGAAAGAATTTTCGCTCACAGAAAGGAGATAGTTGAAGCATTTAAGAAAATTGGGTTTGTCTACGTTGCCCTCGATATGGCAGGGTATAGAAGCGGAAGTATGAACGAGGAGATACAGCATCTATTATAAAATTGTGGTCCCGAATTTATTAAGGTGCCATGTTTTTGAATATGAGCATCGCCATAATCGTTACTATGCTGAAGAATGCAATTGTGGCCGGCATGGATTTTCCAAGTGTATACAGGTACTCTACCTTATCATCTCCCTCGTCTATCCCGTTGGCGAACCTGATAAGGAGAAACAGGAGTTGTATCATGTAAATCCCGATAACGAGTACAAAATATTCCGGGCTTATGTTGAATGAAAAATTTGATGAGCCGGAGATGAAGTTGTCTTCGGGTAGCCCACCCAAATCCATACCTGAAATAACCACCGATATCAACTTTGTTATGCCCAATGTGATGCCTGCAATCATAGGGGCGAACAGTGTGGCTGTCGACTTCAGTGTTGAGGTGAGAGTTCCAAGAGAATTTTTTATCCCCTTCTCCACTTCCTGAAGCTGCTTAAGATGTTCTGCAACTTTGACTATCGCTACGCCTGCCGTTTCATAGCTTTTCTTGACTCCCTCAACGAATAAATGCATGACCGCCCTAATTCTGTCTGAATATACATGTTTCAGGGAACCGAACTTTTTATCGAAAAGGGCATCATTCAGGTTTGTTCTCATGGATGCAAAGTTGAAGGCAGTATGGGCGAATACCTTTCCCATCTCGGACCCCTCCATTGTTTCCGAGGCATACTGAAATGCTTCCTCTGCAGGCTTGCCCTCTGTGCCATACGCATTTATTGCGGATTGCCGTGGATCACTATCATATTGCCCCTTATTTTTTCGTTTATTTTCATCTGGCTTATGTGGCGGGCGGGGCTGTTCGGAGGCGGAGATGCCAAGCTACTTATGGGTATTGTTTCTCTTATCCCCACTTTTCTTGGCGGTGTGTCTTTTATTCCGACATTTTTTTTGATGGTCGCCATTGCTTCCTTCATTCACTGCTTCATTTTTGGGGTGATGGAGATGGTTAAAGACAGGAAGGGGATGAAAACCGTTGCCTTTGCACTGCTGCCCGCTGCCGTCGGTGCCGGGGTGTACTGGATTACGAAGGGCATTTCTTGTTTTTCACCGATTTTGTCTGTTTTCTCCCTTGCTATCGTTGCGGATATTATGACCCCTCTTATGCATTACAGAAAGGAAGTTCCCGTGTCTGATTCGCTGGAGGGGGAAATGCTTGCCGAGACAATAGGACTGAAGGACGGAAAACTTATGAGGGCTATGGAAACGTCTTCCTTACTGCTTAAAATTTTTTCCTGGCATAGGCACGATATGGATTTGGATGAGGTAATTGCGGCACCCAACTATCTGGGCATTTCCAAGGGCGATATCGATAAACTGAAGGATTTTTGCACCGAAGTTTACATATTTCCATCATATCCTATGGCTCCGATTATACTTGTTGCCCTACTACTTGCACTACTATCTGGAAATCTGATGCCCACCGGTTGAGAGGGTCGTACTGGTTCTGGTGCAAATACGGGTCTTTTCAGTAAAAAATGATTGAGTGGTGCATACGGAGCGTGAGGTGAAACTGCATTTTTATGTCCATCGTTATGTTTTTAAGGCATACAGAATTATGAAAATATGTCTCATAAAATTCAGGTAAGAGGAGATTTGGAAGGAAAGAAAGAGATAGTATTAAAATCCTTAATAATTGGCCTACTTTTTGCTGTAACCACGTTTGTTGTAGCATCTTTATGGTTGCCGTTTTTAGTGAGTTTAATTTTGTTGTTTGTTTGTATTTTTTTATATTTTTATAAGATAGAAGAGGTAGAAGATGATTACATTGGAGTTAGATTAGTTAAGCGTGCTTGGAGAGATTAAAGAGATTACTCAAGCAATCTCACCCACTTATTTCTTCCAAGATTGAGTACAAAATATAATGTGCTGAGATTTTAAAACACTTTGCGACCTGAATTCACCAGCGTTATCTACGACTCGCTAACGCACCAGAACCGTCGTACTAATAAAAAGATATAAAATGAGTCTGTATATTACCCTGAGAATCATGGACAACGAGTTTTTGCCTTTGCCGGCTGAATTGGCCAGCGTGGAAAGCCTTACCAGAGACACGAAACTGTACCGCATACGATTTATTGACAAGGATATACAGGACAAGTTTTCATTCAAACCGGGCCAATTTGTGGAAATCAGCATTGCCGGCATAGGTGAAGCACCGATATCTATTTCCTCCCCTCCGGTAATAAATGAATACTTTGAACTGTGCATAAAAAAGGTGGGCAGACTCACCGACAAGCTTCACACCATGAAGGCAGGTGACCGGGTCGGAATACGCGGACCTTATGGAAACGGATTTTCTGTGGAGCAGTTGCACAGGTTCAATCTCATCTTCATTGCAGGTGGAATAGGACTGGCTCCACTGAGAAGTCTGATAAAGACGGTTCTGTCCGAAAGGGAAAAATTTGGCTCCATCAGGATATTTTTCGGGGCAAAGGAACCGGATGAAATTATCTTCAAAGATGATTTGCAGGAATGGAAACAGTATGCGGATGTGGAAGTTACCGTTGATAAGGGAAATGAAAACTGGGATGGACATATTGGCTTCGTAAGCGAGCTGGTGGAGCGAACGGAGGTGTCACCTCATTCGTATGCAGTAATATGCGGTCCTCCCTCTATGTTCGGGCCCACTGTTGACAAATTGAAAGATAAAGGGATAGAAGAGGTAAACGTTACCGTCTCCGCCGAAAGAAAGATGCAATGCGGCGTGGGAAAGTGTGGGCACTGCATTGCAGGTGGGAAGGTTTACATCTGTCTGGAGGGGCCGGTGTTTACCTATGAGAAATATCAGGAAATAAGCAGCTTTCTTTGAAACTTCTCACTATCTTCTATAAAATCGACGATTTAAGACAAGAACTGACTGCTATCTTTTAGCATGTGGATTTGGTTAAATCGGCTCTATCAACAAATGTAGATATCTATCTCTGAGGGGCTTTGTGCCCCTGTTTTTTATTTTAATAACACTGGGGAATTTCAGCATATATTCACCTGTAAGTTGTCAATGTTAATAGGGGAATGTTATGGATAGCCGGCTATTTTCAGACTCGGATCGCCAAAGAATATTACCTGTTCTATTATTTTAGCATCTAACTGATCATCCATCCCCGGAAATGCATGAAGATAATTTCTTACTGCACCACCTGCAACATCCCCTAGAAATTCTGTTCCTTCACCGAATAGTTTGTAATACTGTTGCACCATATAGGATCGTAATGCTTCAAAGATATCCGGTTCATTATTTCCATCCCCGTCAAGATCTCCATTTTCACCCGCAGAAGTGTAAGTAGAACTGGGATAGCCAAAGTTGGCAATAGCCCCGCCGCCACGCTTACGGACAAATGACCATCCAAGACATTCCGGTGTGGGTACACCGTATGTCATTAAATGCCGGGAGTTATCCCTGTCAAGAGCGGTTGTAATTAGACTTATGTTGAACAAGCTGTTATGACACCCACCTGCGATACAGCAAATAGGAAGTTTATCGCCATTTTGTATCTTTGGAAAATCAAAAATGGATATACCTCCATCTGAAATTGGTTCATTAAACTCACCTGGCCAGTGAGTAATCCAGCAGTAGGGGTTGCCGTGGCCCTCGAATATCACATACCCGCATCCCGTGTTCATCTCGCGGATGATGTTCTCCGTGAGCGGGGTGTAATCCATGTCCGTGTCCCTATTCGAAGCGTACAGCTTCACCGGTTCGACATCCTCCATGTAGGATAGAAATTTATCGCACCACAGTTCCTCCTCAGGCCAGCTGGTGCCATAAGCGGAGTCATCAAATCCGTCTCCTCCAACGAGTACCATTCTTTTGTACCATGACGGGTCAATTGGGCTGCTTTCGTAGGTTATGATTTTGTTTACCACTGTTTTTACTTCAAAATTATTTCGGCAGGCAAGTCGGCCTACATATACATCAGGATAAAAGTCAATAACATCTTTACTGCTAAAAGATTTCCATTCCGCAAAGATTCCATTGCCGTTGGAGTCCCAGCTTGAAAACTGGCCTTCCCCGTCATAGATATCCATAAAATAGAGATCAGAAATGAAACCCGGATCACTAAATGAACTGCGTTCATCAAGATTTGTATATCTCACTGGAACATACCAGTCTTTTGAGCCCTGGTTAGCATCATCTCTGGGATTACCATATAAAGGTGATTTTAAGCCACCGACCAGCAAAACATACTTGATACCCCACATCTCTATTGCATCCTTGATAAAATATTTTATCTGCTCGGGTTTATCCACACCGTCGTATTCATAGTAAATTTCCTCAGTTGTTTTTATAAATGTTTTCACACCAATATCATTTTTGTGATTAATAAGCGGTTGAATATTTGATGAAAAAGCTTCTGGTGCAATAATGACCAGGTCAAACTCATCAGTTGCAGTCAATAACGATTCTTTTGGTTCCAGGTAGTGCAGAGTCACAGTTATGTCCTCAACATAGAGCAATATATCCTTAACAGGATTGTATCGTGCAGGAAATGTTTGAACGGTAATAAATGTCTTACGTTCGTTATCACTATTCAGTCCGCCGCCAGTCGATATCTTACACCAATCATTTGGGTAAAACTCGTCCGATTGGTATATATCTTTGTTCATTGCGAAAACAGGTTCTGTTTCTGTCCCATATATCGCTGGCTCAGGAGCAGGAAGAATTTTCTGAGATAGTGGGAGAGTTCGTGCATCATTAACGTCACAATAAACATCAGTTATTTTTGTTCCAAACGGGAAAGACATGGTGGTTTTGTGCACTGGTAAAATAGGTTTTCCTCGATGGGATATAGAGGCTTCGGCACCATGAGCTATTACTCTTGCATAGTTGTCATCTTCAAAGAGTGTGGGCATTGAGAAGTTAAGACAGATGGTTCTTCTTCCTGCCATTTCTTCAGATATAACATGGTTGTTGTCATAAGATGTTTCCCCCTCTGACCTTACCATGTCGTAATCATATACAGTATTCGGTAGTGCTGTGATAGCAAAAATAAAGATTACCAATATACTTAACAGTTGAATTTTTTTCATGGTATCACGCTTATTAATTTGAATCTGTATATTTAAAACTTTTGAGGTGTATACAGATTTCACATTCAAAAGATGAAATTGCAAAAATATGATGTATTTTATTTCTGCCAAATTTTATTTCAAGTGCAAAATGGGAATTTTTACCCGAAATCCAGGGAAATAAACATTAGAAATAATTATTTAAATAAAATTACTATATTGCCTTATTCAATGCGGGCGTGATCTAGTGGTTAGGATTTGAGCCTTCCAAGCTCACTGCCCGGGTTCGAATCCCGGCGCCCGCATTTTTAAATTTTGCATCTCAACTGAAGTTTTCTTTTTCAATTAAAAGGTTATAGCCAATTTATTTAAAACTAGTACATATTATCTTAATATGGACTACCAGATGATAAACATAATTTTAGTTGCTATTTTGGTAATCGCAACAATATACTATGCTTTTCAAACCTATAGATTAGTCAAAGAAAATCGAAAGGATAAGAACGTCCAGCAGTTAGAGAATAAGCTAAAGCATGTCTATTCTCCACTACTAAAACTACTTGAAGACGCAAAAGATGAAAAAATACAAGTTGGTGGTGAAATAATGGATAAAAAAGAAATGATCTCTCTCAGTAAAGACGAATCTGAGAAAATTGTCAATATATACAAATATTATCGGTATTTAATGAGTGACAAACTTGTAGATAACTTATCTGAATTCACAAAAAGAGTTTCAGTTGATCATATGTTCTATGAATATGACATTTATGAAGTTGAGGAGTTGTATAGTATTGTTTCTGAGGGATACAATGTTATATTGATCTCTCTCGATAAATTGATAGATAGGGGGTAAAATACCACCCACATATTTTCTTCAGGTACTTTTTTCCTTTAAGTGTTTTAATGGTTAAAATCAATGTCTCATCTCAATGAGCGCCCTAGCGTAGATTTTCCTTGAAAAACATTCTTTTCATGAATTAAAACTTCAGCACAACAAAGGCTAAAGCATCTCACAAGATATGCCTCAATGGCATTTTCTAATGAAGAGCGGGTTTTGGGTGTAGTATAAAATGCCGGCAGCGACATGTTCGGTAAGAAGATTTGCAATATTGTTGTGGCAGATATGGGGATTGCCATGGCTCGATTTACAAGCAGCATGATAAGGGAGGAAGCAAAAAGAATTTCACGGGAATTGAAGGAAAAAGTCGTCTCAAATGCATGGCAGCCACCACGATGGCGGGCATGAATTTGCACATAAGATATCTGTCAATGCCGGTTGCAGGCATAATTGTAGAAACAAACAGGGATTTTAACATTGAGCCCAACCAGATGGAATCCATAAAGATAAAAGCTGATTTTTCCGATGATAAAACAGGGCATGAACTCAGAATAAAATGGACGGGAGTAAAAACAACATTCCATTTTTCAGATATCAGCCCCAAATATGCAAAATCACTTCTTAAGCAAACTTTCGGAAATTTGGCAAAATAAGTAATGCAATTCTCAGGTTTTGCAGAGCATACACATGGGTTTATGGATTGTGTCAACTCTATTCGTGTCCTAAATCTATTTCCTCCAGTCGAAAAGATCCTTCAATTAATTCAATCAATCGGTCAACAAATCTTGCAAGCGGGCCGCCGTCCACCATGTCGTGGTCCACGGTTACGGTGATGGCGAGGCATTCACGGATTTCGATTTTGTCATTAATCACTCTTGGTTTCTTGGTTATGCCTCCTACCACGATCATTATTGCAGGTGTACCCAGTGGAACTACCCACCCGGGAAATTTGCCCAGCGTGCCAACAGAACTCACTCCCACAGTGCCCATGTATTTCTTCCTGAGAAGCCCGTTTCTCCTGAGATACCACAGTAAAAACTTCTTTATGAACATGGGTGCGCCCAACACAAATCGCTCTGTAAAGTTCATTTCTTCAAGCAGCTGGGTTGAACCATCCACATTTTTGTTCTGGACAGAGCGTATTTCATTTGTAATGCCCATGACGCTTTTCTCATTCGCTTTCCTTATTATATGCACCATGGTGTTTGCCTTCCCGCCGGCGACTCTTTCCACAGGAATGGAAATATCCACGTCATCAAAAACAACCATTTTCCTCCTCCCCAGCCGGTAGGCATTAAGCTCTTTATTGTCTGCCATTGCATGACCCACGCACTTGATAATCCATCCTGTAAACGATACTTTCTCTCCAGTTTTTTCTTTGTGGTTTAGAATGCATCTGCGGGCTTCTGTCACATCAAGCTCGAGTAATGCATGGATACTGTGCTTTCTGAAGCCATCTTCCAGCAACAATGATATGTTTCTGCGGTTTTTCGAAAAAGACTTTTTCTCATATCTCCCGATATTGCCTGCCACAAAAGCTCAATTGATAATTTTATTTAATAATTGTTGTTTGTCCGGGGATACTATGGCGGTCAGCGCATTTGAATCCCAAATTCTGCTAGGGAAAACAAATTTGACGGATAGAAATTGACCAAAATTTTGGTAAGTTAGGATGTTAACACGAAATAAAGATGACAAGAAAATTCTGTTTTTTCCCACTGCTCAATCCGATACTGAAAGCTTTATCGTCTCTTTTAATTCCTGATAATTCATAATTCTGCGTCTCATACTTTGTAGTTTTGTGGTAGAATTTTTTTATATTATTACGTGTTTACATAATGGAGATGATAATATGGAAAAAGTCAGGGTGGAAAAAACAAAATCCATGAAACTTGCGTACATCGAGCATGTCGGAGCATATGACCGGGTTCCATGGGACGATTACATGGCAAAGCTGTTTTCATGGGCAAAGGAACACAAGGTTCGACCCGGTTTCAAGAGCGTAGGAATATACTACGACAACCCCGAGCACACCTCTCCTGAGCAATGCAGAAGTGATATAGCCATTCCTATCAAGGGAGATGCTTCACCCGACGGCGATATAAAGGTAAAGGAAGTACCTGTCATGGAAGTGGCTGTCACAAAACACAAGGGCCCTGCAAGTCAGATAGGCGAGACGTATGCGGGCATCAATAAGTGGATCGAGGAAAACGGCTATGAGTGGGCAGGCCCTTCAATGGAGATATACGGAAAGAAGCCCAAGGTTGTGGGAAATGAAGTAATACTGCATGTTGCGATACAGGTGCCTGTGAGGAAAAAATAGAGATGCAGCAAATAACAAGACAGAGAAGCGGAAGGCCTGAAAGTCCAGTCCTGCTCAACAGCTTGCCCCCCTTTAGGTTTTTCGGTTAAATCATGTAAAACTGCATTGTCTGAAACCGAAAATTCATAAGAAGGGGCTGGGCGTTATCATTGCCTATGATGGGCAGGGCTCAGCGGTTCAAGGCTTCTGCTTGTCCAATAAGTGAGATAATAACGGAGCACCAATTTCCCGATGTGGAGCTAAAGTGGCAAATCCTGCCCTCGTTACTTCTTCTTTCTTACCCACAGCACAGCACCCATAGCCACAAGCAGTGCAACCATTTCAAAGCCTGGAGTACCTCCTCCTCCTTCTTTATTGTTCACTTTAACCATTATTGAATCTATGTTGCTGTATTCCTGCCCATCATACGCCCTTGCCTGAATAACATAATCTCCATTGTCCATATTTGTGCTGTCCCATGAATAATTCCATGTTGTTGTTCCATCAACAATAGTCCAGTTTTCATCGCCAATTTTTATCTCCACCTTTTCAACATTATTGTCATCGCTTGCTGTTCCATGGATAGTAAATGTTTTCTTCACTTCTGTTCCATCAGTTGGAAATATTATGCCCACAGTCGGTTTATGATTTGGAGGAATGTTATTCACAATTACTGTTACAGAAACAATGCTTGAGTAATCTGTTCCATCATAGCTTCTTGCATAGATGGTATGACTTCCATTATTCACTGTGGTTGTATCCCATGAATAACTCCAAGATGTTGTTCCAGTGGTTTGAATCCAATTCCCATCATCAATTTTTATTTCCACTTTTTCAACAGAAATATCATCGCTTGCTATCCCCATGACTGCAACGTCTCCAGAGACCTCCGAATTGTTTGACGGTGTATTAATCGATACTGTGGGCTTTTGATTAGCAACAAAATGGGCTATGACGGTTTTATTCTCATCAATAAGGATTTCTATGGATGCCACTGTTCCATTGGTATCGCCACTCCAGTGACTGAATACATAGCTAGAATTTGCAACAGCAGTTACATTTACCTCAGTTCTATTGTAATATACTTTGCCTTCCGGTTTTATTATCACAAGTCCTCCCTCAATGGGATAAATAATCACCGTAAGAATGAAAGAAGGTTGAGGATTAACGGTTACGTCTACATAGTTGGAACCACTGGTGTACCCGGATTTGGATGCCTGTGCAGTAATCCTACATGTTGTTTGACTGGTGACCGTGGGTGCGGTGAACGTCACGGTAACATATCCGTTGCTGTTGGTGGTACCGCTGGATGGGCTGAGCGTACCACCATTATTTGAGGATAGTATTACGGTTGCTCCTGACATGGATGTTATCCCGCTTTTGATCTGGACTGTGATGGTCGAGGTCTCCCCAGAGACAATGGTTGACGGACTGGCCGTCACTGTTACCGTAAGAGAAGGTTGAGGATTAACGGTTACGTCTACATAGTTGGAACCACTGGTGTACCCGGATTTGGATGCCTGTGCAGTAATCCTACATGTTGTTTGACTGGTGACCGTGGGTGCGGTGAACGTCACGGTAACATATCCGTTGCTGTTGGTGGTACCGCTGGATGGGCTGAGCGTACCACCATTATTTGAGGATAGTATTACGGTTGCTCCTGACATGGATGTTATCCCGCTTTTGATCTGGACTGTGATGGTCGAGGTCTCCCCAGAGACAATGGTTGACGGACTGGCCGTCACTGTTACAAAAATTGAAGGAAGCGGCCCTATTGCATATAGTTTACCATCCCATGTACTGCCGATATAAGTGGTGCCATCACTTCCAATAGCAGGGGAAGAAACATGGCCATGTATGGTGTATTTCCATTTTAATGTACCAGTGGGATTAATTGCATACAAGTCACTGTAAGAGCCAATGTAGATAGTACCCTCACTTCCAATCGCAGGAGAAGAAGCAACATTACCACCGGTGGTGTATTTCCATTTTAATGTACCAGTGGGATTAATAGCATACAAATTGCCATCCCCTGAGCCTACATATATGGTACCATCTGCTCCAATCGCAGGAGAAGAAGCAATATACCCGTCGGTGGTATATGACCATTTCAATGTCCCATCAGGGTTAATGGCATACAAATCATTAGAAGAACTGATATAAATAGTACCCTCACTTCCAATAGCAGGAGAAGAAGCAACACTGCCACCTGTGGCATATTTCCATTTCAGGGTTCCACTCGGGTTAATGGCATACAAATTATCATCCCAAGAACCCACATATATGGTACCATCTGCTCCAATCGCAGGAAAAGAACCAATCCAACCACCGGTGGTATATTTCCATTTTAATGTACCAGTGGGATTAATAGCATACAAATTATAATCATTCGAACCAACATATATTGTTCCATCATTCCCTATGGCAGGAGAAGAGCGTATATCACCACCAGTTGTGTATGTCCATTTTAAGGTACCAGTGGGGTTAATAGCATACAAATTGCTGTCATCGGAGCCAACATATATTGTTCCATCATTCCCTATGGCAGGAGAAGAGCGTATACCGTCACCTGTGGCATATTTCCATTTCAGGGTTCCACTCGGGTTAATGGCATACAAATTATCATCATTCGAACCCACATAGATGGTGCCATCGCTGCCAATCGCCGGAGAAGAGCCAACTGTACCATCTGTTGTATATTTCCATTTTAATGTACCAATATTCTGACTTGTATCATATGGACTTAAACCAGTGCGCCTTACATCGTGGTGGAACATAGGCCATGGAATTTCGGGGGGAACGCTATATGTTATAGTTATTTGATCGATGTAGGTATTTCCTGAGGTATCGGTTGCTCTGGCATAAATCGTATTTGAACCAAGATTCAATGTAACTGTTTTACTCCACGATGTCGTCCCCGTTGCCCTCACCCATGATCCGCTGTTGACCTTGACATCAACATGATCAACGGCTACATTATCAGATGCACTACCATATACCATGATACTGCTAGAGGTAACTGTTGCACCGTTAGAGGGTGATGTTATTGCCACGGTAGGATTTTCAGTATCTATCACTTTTCCGATTGCATACAGATTATTATCCCAAGAACCCACATAGATGGTGCCATCTGCTCCAATTGCAGGAGACGAAAACACACTATCGAACGTGGTATATTTCCATTTCAGAGTACCACTTGGCGTGATTGCATACAGATTATTATCAGTTGATCCGACATAGATGGTGCCATCTGCTCCAATCGCCGGAGAAGACCAAATACGTTCTCCTGTAACGTACTTCCATTTTAATGAGCCACTGGGATTAATCGCATATAACTTGCTGTCATCAGAGCCTACATAGATGGTGCCATCTGCTCCAATCGCCGGAGAAGAAGTTATACCGTCACCTGTGGCATATTTCCATTTCAATGTCCCACTCGGGTTAATGGCATACAAATTGTTATCATCAGAGCCAACATAGATGGTTCCATCACTACCAATTGCAGGAGAAGAACCGATCCAATCACCTGTGGCATATTTCCATTTCAGGGTTCCACTGGGATTAATCGCATACAAATTACCGTGAGCACCAAAAAATATACTACCATCATTGCCAATTACAGGAGATGAAAACACTCTGCTGTCAACATCATATTTCCATTTCAGGGTTCCACTGGGATTAATCGCATACAAATATCCATCATAAGAGGGAGCGAAAATAGTGCCATCGCTGCCAATCGCCGGGGAAGAATCTACATAATCACCTGTGGCATATTTCCATTTCAATGTCCCACTCGGGTTAATGGCATACAAATATCCATCGCCAGACCCAACATAGATAGTAGACCTTTTGCATAATTAGAATTTTTTTGCTATTCTATTCTAACTGCATCCA
>CAZSHJ010000034.1:0-18602 GCA_964606745.1 uncultured Thermoplasmatales archaeon
CGGGTCTTACGCTTCGCTACAGACCACGCAGTATTCCCGGCCTAATTTCATAAGAATATGTTAGTTGGAGCGATCATGGCGGTATCCAGTATATCTTACAGGCATGGCACAAAATTTGAGATAAACCCGCTGATAATCAATAGCCAAGGTGCCTTTGCCGTAGATATCAAATTGCCCGATAAGACTCATAAAAATATTTTATTGACTCATTGAGGGTATAAAATTTTTAATACCGTATTTCTATAGTGATAAGATGTACTTGAATGAATTGAAGAATAAGTATCACAAAAAATTTGCCACCAATATAGAAAGAATTTTTGAAAATATTCATGGCGGGAATAGAATTTTCATAGGGACTGGATGTGGTAAACCTTCCCATCTCGTCGAAGAACTAGCATCTTATGCTGAGAGAAAACCGAAGGCATTCGTGGATACCGAAGTACTGCATGTATGGACTCTTGGAGTTGCACCCTACGTAAAACATAAGTTTGAAATAAATTTCCGTCATAACGCTTTTTTTATAGGAGACAACACAAGAGGAGCTGTAAATGAGGGTGTCGCCGATTACACCCCGATATTTCTGTCTGAAGTCCCCCAGTTGTTCAATAGGAAGATAGTGCCAATAGATGTCGCTCTTGTCCAGCTTTCGTACCCCGACCAACATGGCTATATGAGTTATGGGATAAGTGTCGATATTGTAAAGTCGGCAGTCGAAAATGCTGATATTGTTATAGCCCAGATAAACAAAAACATGCCGCGTGTTCTAGGAGATAGCTTTATTAACCTGAGGGATGTAGATTTCGTTATTCAACACGATGAACCTCTTCTTGAATACAAAATGGATGTTGTTGATGAGCAGGCAAAAATTATAGGGGATAACATTGCCCGCTTGGTCGAGGACGGTTCAACCATCCAAGTCGGGTACGGTAATATCCCGGATGCCGTGATTTCCAGCCTAAAAAATAAAAAGAATCTTGGATTACATACAGAGCTTCTCACTGACGGTGCCGTGAAGCTGATAAAAGATGGCATCATTACCAATTTCGAGAAGACAATTCACAGGAACAAAACAATCGCCTCCTTTTGTATGGGCACTAAGGGAACATATAAGTTTATCGATAATAATCCGGAGTTTGAATTTCATCCTGTGGAATATACAAATAACCCTCTGATAATCGCAAAAAATAATAAAATGACTGCAATAAATACGGCTCTTGAAATAGATTTAACAGGCCAAGTCACTGCAGAATCACTGGGCCATGAATTTTACAGCGGCATAGGGGGACAGGCAGATTTTATGAGGGGCGCAGCCCTATCAAAAGACGGAAAAAGTATAATAGCCCTGCCTTCTACGGCGAAAAACGGGGAGGTGTCAAGAATCGTACCTTTTCTGAAGGAAGGCGCAGGTGTTACCCTCACGCGTGGCGACATCCGGTATGTTGTTACCGAATATGGGACAGCATACCTCCATGGAAAAAATATAAGAGAGAGAGCCATAGCCTTGATAAGTATAGCTAATCCGAAATTCAGGGAGCAACTTCTCGAGGAAGCAAAAAAATATAACCTTGTCTATAAAGACCAGATAATTATTGAGGGAGTAGGCGGAATATACCCTGCCAATCTGGAAAAATATGTAAAAATTATGGATGAAACAACAGCATTGCTTCGGCCGATAAAACCCTCGGATGAGGATTTGCTGAAGGAAATGTTCTATAAACTTTCCGATGAAACCATATACAAAAGGTTTATGGGTGTGAAAAAGTACCTCCCAAGACAGCACCTTCACGAACTTGCAAATGTAAATTATTCAGAAAATATGGCCATCGTAGCAGTTATTGGCAAAGGAGAGAAGGAAGAAATAGTCGGTGTTGGCAGATACGGGCTCGATGAAAATACAAATAGTGCAGAGGTGGCATTTGTTGTAAGGGACGAATGGCAGAGGAAAGGCATAGGAACAGAATTGCTAAAATATCTCACTACTATCGCCAAGAAGAGGGGGCTTTACGGGTTTACCGCAGATGTATTTGCAGATAATAAACCTATGCTTTCCCTGTTCAAAAAAATGGACTATGTGCTGGAGAAAGAGTCCGCAGGAGGAGCATGCCATCTTAGGATGCACTTCAAGTAATCTATTTCAGTTTCATCTCGAGTTTGTGTATCTTGTTCCTTATCTTGTGGTGTTTTTCGGCATACTTGTTTTTAAGTTTATCATATTTCTTTTCCGGCATTTCATTCCTTTTTTCCTCAAGAGATTTCAAACTGTGATGTAAAGATGCCCTTGCCTGATTTAAATCCTCTATCTTATCAATGATTTTTTCTCTCTCTTTTTCATCCATGGTGAATTTGAAAGTACAGAGTAAGATAAAAACCTTTGGAATTTATCACGGGAAGGTTCCATATTTATACCTGGTTTATTATTATGAAGGAATGCACGTTACAAAAATTCCGGGTACAGGATTCGATTCCAACATATACCTTGTCAGCGATGATGGAGGAGAGAAATTCGCTCTGGTGGATACGGGAACCGGATTCAATTGCCAACATGTTATCAATAAAATAGAGGAGGAGACTCCAATGAGTAGCATAGATGCTATCATTCTAACCCATGAGCATTTTGACCACTGCGGCGGCATCCGTCATTTAAGTGAATATTGCAATGCAGATGTCATGATTCATGAGAAAGGGGCCGAAACAATAGAGAACGGGCTTGACTGGTCAGCCGCCCTTTTTGGCGCAAAGCAGCCGAAAATAAAAGTTGACAGAAAATTGAAGGACGGGGATGTCATCGAGTTGGGCAAAGAACGACTGGAGGTCATATACACTCCGGGGCACTCTCCCGGCAGCATATGTCTGTACGAACGAAAGAGCAAATCATTGTTCCCGGGAGATACAATTTTTTCTGATGGGGGAGTCGGTAGAACGGATTTTTTGGGCGGGAATATAAATGAACTGGTAAACTCGATAGAAAAGATTGATATCGGCGTGCTGAATTTATACCCGGGACACGGCCCACATGTCATTGGTAATGGAAATAAACATGTAAAAATGGCATTGAGAACAGCAGAATACATGCTCAGTCAACAGACGTAAAAGCTGCAAAAAGGTTTATATCATAACCTTTAATACACTCTCGGTGACAGAAGCAGATTTGAAATATTTATTCAGTCCAAGGCATGTCGCTGTTGTCGGCGCATCCCATCGCGAGGGGAAGATTGGTTATACCGTAATGAAAAATATAATAGATTCGGGCTACAACGGAAAGGTATATCCGGTGAATCCGAAAGGAGGTGAGATTCTCGGTAAAAAGGTTTATCGGGACATTCTTTCCATTAATGGGAGTGTAGACCTCGCACTGATAATCGTGCCTGCAAGCATTGCGGTGAATGCAGTGGAGGAATGCGCAAAGAAAGCCGTAAAATTTGCCATAGTGATAACATCCGGATTTTCCGAAATCGGCAATATCGATGCCGAGAGGGAAATGGTGAAGAAAGCGAGAGAGCACGGAATGCGCATACTGGGGCCAAATGTATTCGGGTTATATTCTGCATCTGCTCCAATAAATGCAACGTTCGGTCCATCCAAAGTTCGTCCGGGAAACATCGCCGTCATATCGCAGTCGGGGGCATTGGGCATAGCAATGATAGGGAAGACGGCAGAGGAAAACATGGGACTGTCCACTATTGTTTCTATTGGAAACAAGGCAGATATTACCGAAGCGGACATCATGTCATATGTTTTTAACGATGATATAACGAAAGTGATTTTTCTGTATATAGAAGGACTGGAAAATGGCAGGGAACTTATGGAACTGGTCAAGAAGAAGCCGGATAACATGAAAATAGTTGCCATAAAGGCTGGAAAGTCGAAAGTGGGGGCAAGGGCAGTTGCCTCACACACGGGCTCACTTGCCGGCTCCGATAAAATATTTGATGCCGCATTTAAACAGGCAGGCATATTGAGGGCGGAGAGTCTTGAAGATGGGTTCAACTGGGTGGCGACACTGGCTGCCTGCCCCAAGCCGGCCGGGAAGAATGTTGTTATCATCACCAATGGCGGGGGGATAGGAGTTCTTGCAGCAGATGCATGTGAAAAATACGGAGTCGGCCTTATGAACGATATGGAGGTGCTGAATAAGACCTTCGGAGACGTGATACCTAAATTCGGTTCATACAAAAATCCGGTGGATTTGACGGGACAGGCAGGGGGAGATGACTACAAGGAAGCACTGGAAAAGGCACTGAATGAAGAAGACATCCATGCAATCATTGCCCTCTACTGCCAGACCGACATGACGCCCCTTGAGCCGCTGAAGAATACATTCCGTGAGATGCAGAGGAAATACGGAAATAGGAAGCCCATAATATATTCTCTCTTCGGTGGGGAGGGCACAGATAAGATAATCGAAGAGCTGAAGGGGGACGGAATTCCCGCATTCTATGATGTCGAAGATGCCGTTTCCTCGTTGAATGCATTGTACAAGGCACATGAAGATGGAAAGAAAGAGAAAAGAGAATCGCTGGATATCGATGAGAGCAGGATAAAGAAAGTGATAGAGAACGTGGCAGGCGACGGAAGGACCCAACTCCTCGGCACGGAAGCAAAAGAAGTGATGGTGGCCGTAGGCCTTGATGTCCCCCCGTTCAAAGTCGTGAAAAACATAGAGCATGCCGTAAATACGGCTGAAGAGATAGGCTATCCTGTGGTTATGAAGGTCATATCCGAGGATATAGTCCACAAGACGGACATAGGCGGCGTCCTGCTGGACATAGATAATGAGAAGGAAGTAATTGAAGGTTACGAGGCAATAATAAGGAACTGCAGGCAGTATGCACCGAATGCGAATATAAGGGGTGTCGAGATTGCAAAGATGGTTCCAGATGGTGTTGAGACAATAGTCGGTATAACCACCGACCCGTCCTTTGGAAAAGTAATGATGTTCGGTCTGGGCGGGATATATGTAGAAGTGCTGAAGGACGTGGTATTTCGTGTAGCACCCGTTTCGAAAAGGGAGATTTCAAAGATGGTGAGGGAGATAAACTCATATTCCCTGCTGACGGGAGTAAGGGGAGAAAGCAGAAAGGATATTGACTCCGTTATAGATACTATTTATCGTATCGGCATTCTTGCCGACAAATTTCCGGAGATATCCGAGCTGGATATCAATCCGTTGGTAGTATATGAAAAAGGGGCAAAAGTTTTAGATGCCCGAATAAGTATCGAGGTGAAAAAATGAAAAAATTAGTTATCGCATCGGCGATGCCGAAAGCCGGAAAAACGACTGTTGCACTGGGAATTGCAAAAAAAATGGGCGGAAAAATCGGATACATGAAGCCCCTCGGTGACAACCAGATATACAAGAAAAAAAGACTGGTTGATTACGATGCAGCCCTATTCAGGGATGTTTTTGCCATCGAGGAGCCAATAGATGATTTTACCCTCGGCTTCTATCATTCGAAGGTTCTCCATGCATTCCCCGATGTGAAAAAGGAACTTGAAGAGAGATATAATCGACTGTCGTCCGGCAAGGATTTCTTAATAATCGAGGGAAGCGAAGATTTTGTCCGTGGGAACTCGCTGGGACTGGATTCAATATCAGTTGCATCGCAGCTCAATGCAGACATACTGCTCGTGCTGTCCGGTGATGTCTACGACATGATGGATTCTCTGTCATTCGCGGACTGGGCAACAAGAAACAAGGGCGTGAAAATTGCAGGAGCGGTAATCGATAAAATCAGGGAAGACACACATAAGATAGAGAAAGAGATTGAGGAACGGGGCATTCCGCTACTCGGGTCAATTCCCTATATAGATGAACTGGATATAATGAAGGCAGGATATGTGGCAGATAAATTGTTTGCCAGGGTGGTGGCAGGTGAAGGTGGTCTTGGCAACCGTGTGAGAAACATACTGATAGCGGCCCTTTCCGTGCCGGAGATATTGAGACATCCGGATTTCAAAAAGGAACATAAACTGATAATAACGGGAGGAGACAGAAGCGATGTAATAACGGCAGCACTCAATGATACCGGCACATCCTGCGTGGTTCTCACCAACAATATCGTTCCACCATCAAACATACTCGCAAGGGCAGACAGGAAAAATATACCTTTGCTGTCAATAAGGTCGAATACCTACACCTCAGCAAAGAAGGTGGAAAATATAGAGTCCATCATTCTGCCGGACGAGAAGGAAAAAATAGAGAAAATCAGGGAGGCTACAGAGCAGTTGGATATTAAACCGCTTATGAAATAACAGGGATGACATACATGTAACGGATGATTATCCTTCCAGAAAATCCTTCACCATTTCTGCGAATTCTTTGAAGGGCACAAGGCGTTTCACAATCTTTTTTACACCGGTATCCTTCAGTTTCTCAGCCCATACCGTATCATTCCATGCGGTGTAACCCCAGATTTTCGCATCTGGATTTATTTTAAATATTGCCCGGGTGGCCCTGACACCGTCCATTTTCTTGTCATTCCCTTCCATGTGTAGATTCACACCGTCCATGCTTTTGCTGCCGGAGAGATTCAAATCCATGACGACCATCGGTTCTTTACCGTTCTCAAACATTTTTTTGTAGAGTTTCACCCCGTCTTCACCGGTGAGGGCACTGGAAACATCAATGCCCATTCTTTTCATATACACTGCCAGTATGTCATGTATATCTTCTTCGTCATCCACTATCAATACTTTATTCATGTATCTCACCTTTTTGCGTTACATTTTTAACAACATTTTCAACTCTCATTATTGCATGGCGTGCAGATTTTAACTTTTCTGTCTGCTCTTCGGGCAGTTCCTCCATAGTTAAATCAATGTATCCCTTTGCAATGGCAATTGGATTGAAGAAGTAATGAGATGCCTCCAATTTAAATATTTTCTCCTGTTCAAGAATGCGTTCCATTTTCTCTTCTGCCTTTATTCTTTCAGTCATGTCACGCAGTATGCCTATCACCCTTACATCCTCCTCCACGCCGATATTAACCGTTGTCACCTCAACGACTCTCGTTTTTCCATTCTTTGCTATGATTCTGAATTCGTACCTGCTCGGCAATTCCTCTCCTCGCTCCCTTGCTTTTCCTCTTTCCTCTATCTTTTCCGTGTCATCGGGGTATATGAGATTCCTGAAATCGAAATCATTGTCATATATCTCCTCCAAAGAATAGCCGGTGAGCTTCTCGAAGGCAGAATTCACATATTCAAAGCCCTCTGCCGTGATGATATATATTGCATCCTGTGCATTTTCAACAAGACCACGGAATTTTGACTCGCTTTCTCCCAGTGATTTTTGTGCAACCATTCTCTGCAGTGCAATGGATGCCTGTCGCATGAATGTTTCAAGAATTATTTTGTTCTCCAGTTTATCGCCTTTTTTCAGTACGAGAGTCACATTGCCAAATAAATCATTTCCTCTCGTCATATCAATTGAGTATATATCCCCGATATTAAGCAGCCGTTTAATGGCGCCGGCAACACGTTTTGGAATTTTGTTATGGGTAAGTTCGGAGATGCCATCCGTCATTTTTTTCATCTTCCCTTTGTGTAAAACGTATCTGACCTTATCATACATCTGAAATTCCATGCCTACAGGGTCTTTACCGAGCAGTTTTAACAGGGTTGATGCACGTTTTCCGATTCCCTCCACCGCTTCTAACCTGTGAAGTTCGGATGATAATTCGTGTGAGAGAACAACCACAACGGCGTCCCCGACAAATTTCTTGATATTTTTGGCGACGAACTGATATAGCTCTTCGGGATATGACATCTCATTGAGCTTTGCCACCGAATCTGTAAGAAATTCCATGTTGTCAAGATGTTTCACCCTTTCCGTGATGTCTTTGAAAACCGTGGCGAATCGTCCCTTGCGAGTGGAGAAAACCGAGATTTCAAGATACCTTCCAAGCGGTGCCGAGAAAGTTTCAAATCTGGAAGAGCCACCCTCAAGGGCGATCTTTCCATACTTTTCGATGAAGGTTTTATCCACGTCAGGCAAGATTTCAGATATACGTTTACCTACAATATTCTTGGATTTCAATCCGGTTTGCTCCTCAAAGGCATCATTTACTTCAAGGAACACATAATCAACAGTTTTCCCGTTTTTATCTGTTATAACCTCGTGGAGTGCAATACCGCTGAGACTGTTTTCAAAGAGTTTTCTGTACCGCTCCTCGCTTTCTTTCAGTGATTTTTGTGCTTTATTTTGCTCAGTGATGTCCTCCATCGTTCCCTCATAGTACAGTATATTACCATCTGAGTCTCTGAACGCTTTTGCACTCTCCCGTACATAAATTTCCTTACCGTCATTCCGTTTCCAGACAGACTCGAGTCCTTTAACTTTGCCTTTCTCTTCCATCATTTTTTTGAATTTGGAGCGAGGAAACCCGGCTTCGAAACCCTCTTCTTCCAAGTTGCGTTGAGCCAGTTCTTCAAATGAAGAAAAACCGAGCATCTCTATCAGTGCCGGGTTTGTCATAAGAATCCGTCCATCAGGTGTGGTACGATAAATACCTATTGTTGCATTCTCGTACATACTGCGGAATCTTTCTTCGCTTTCTTTCAATTCTTCTTCTGCTTTTTTTTCCTTCTCCTCCAGTTCTAGGTTATACAGTGCAAAGGAAACATCTTCGGAAACCTCTCTGAATAAACTCTGCTCTTCCTCATCAGTAACAAGTTCTTTGAGAATGGAAACAGACAGCAGTCCGTAAATCTTTCCTCCGTATTCCAGGCGGATGGTCATGGCTCTGCCTCCAGGTTCTTTTCCCATAAGTGGGCAATCTCTGCACTCGGATTTGGTATCCTCGATTACTACAATTCCCGGTTGTTCAAGTGCCCTTTTACCGCATTCGTTCAACTTGCCTTCCTTAAACTGTTTCTTCAATGACGCAAAATCCTTACCTAATCTGCCTTCTGCAAATAGGATTAACTTTTTATTTTCATCGAAGAGTGCAAGCCATGCGGCGTCATAGCCACGTGTTTCGACTAGATTCTTACAAATGCTTTCAATCAGTTTATCCCTGTCCTTCTCCTTGACGATAAGCTGATTGACGCCACGGATGGAACGAAGAACAAGATTGAGATGTTTTATTTTTTCTTCGGCTTTCTTGCGTTTGGTGACGTCTGTGAAAACACCATAAGTATATTTTTCTCCGTTTTCTTCATGTACAACACTTGCTACATCATGCAACCAAATCCACTCACCATCTTTTCTTTTGATTCTGTATTCAACATCAAACTTCTCTCCCTTATAAAATAATGCCTGGAAAGCTTTTTCCACTTCTTTTAAATCGTCATGGTGTATTCTTCCAAGCCAACTACTATAACCATCTGCGTAAATTTCTTCAGGAGTATAGCCATAAATTTCCTTTATGTTTGAGCTTACAAAAACAGTATTGCCTTTCTCACTGCTTTTCCATAAAACAGACGGAGCATTGTCAACAAGCAAGCGGTATCTTTCTTCGCTTTCTGCCAAGGTTTTCTGTATTTCCTTGATTTCCGTAATATCCTTTGAATAATGTATGATTTTCTCTATATTGCCCTCTTCATCAAGAACGGGAGAGACGGTGACAAAGGAGGTGCCATCCAATATTTCCATCTCCATTTGTTCAATCTCTGCATGTTTTGACTGCAATAGTTTTTCAAGCGGACAATCCTTGGGGGGTTTTTTTGTACCGTGAATCAGTTCATAGCATTTTTTCCCCACAACATCCTCCTTTTTCAGTCCCAATGCTTTAAGGGCGGCTGGATTGGCATCCAATATGGTATGGTCGAGCGAGAGAATAAAAGTCGGGTCGCAGATGGAATTGAAAATGTTTTCCCAGTCATCTTTTGCCTTGTGTGTTTCATTTCTACTTTTTCCTTTATCTTCATCCTTCATTTTTACCTCCCTTCAATTTTATCACGATAACAACCCCCTTGGGCTTGTTATCCTCGATATGAATACTGCCGCCATATCTCTCTATTATATGTTTCACGATATACAAACCCATGCCCGTTCCTCCCGTCTCTCCGTATTTGAAGCGCTCATCAAATACTTTCTCTTTTATTTCATCGGGAATGCCTTTGCCGTAATCTGCTATCCGTATCTCGCAGGATTTGTCTTTGTTCTCAATAGTTATATCTATTCTATCTGTCTTTCCATGCACGACGGCATTGCGGATTATGTTGTCAATGACGGAATGAAATGCATCGTCAGCCATGACTGTACAATCTCCCGTGATATTGGATTTAACATCATAATCCTTGACTGCTCTCTTTACTATTCCCTTTATTTTATACTCTGCCAATTCACCACCAGAGACAGCCAATACCTCAACTCCCCTCATTTTCTGTATCAGTTCAACACCGTTGTCTAAGCGTTTGAGTGTTTTGTCCAAATATTCTTTATCTCCTTCCTCGGCATAAACGTCAAGGAAACCTCTGGCAAGTTGTAAATCATTGAGTATGTCATGACGCATGATTTTGTTTATTATTTGCAATGCTTCATTAAGATGTTTTATTTCCTTCTCGTTTTGCTTTCGTTCGGTGATATCCTTATACAACGTTACAGAGCCTATAAGTTGACCTTTGATTTTAATCGGGGCCGTGGACACAGAGACCGGAATTAATGTTCCATCCTTTTTCTTTCTAACAGTGTCATGGTGAATGTATCCTTCCTCAACTTTTTTGTCCATCAGCTCTCCCTCTTCAATCTTGTCCTCTGGCACTATTATATGGTTAATATTCTTGCCTTTGACTTCATCAGATGAATAACCAAAAATCTCCGTAAAACGAGAATTGACATCCAATATATTGGAATCCCCATCCAGATAGACGGCAGCTTCGGGATTTTTCATGAACAATCTCTCAAATTTTTCCCGGCTTTCCTTCAATTCAACCATCTTTCTCTTAACCTGCACTCTTGATACTACGCCCACAAATAAAAGAAAAATTAATGCTACACTGCCGACCAGCAATACATTTTTTACCCATTCGGGAATTACTTCAACAGATTCCTCGCCAAGTTTTCCACCCAGATATTTGTCTATTGATTGATAATAAATCGAATTCTCGTCTTCCTTTAGTTCTTTCATATGATAGTCAATCCTCTCGATGAGATACGGATTCATACTTGCATTCTTCGGGAAGGCAAAACAAAGTTCTATTGGACTGAAAATTATTGGGCTTCTATCGATTTCGTATTTACTTTCAAATTTCATGCCAAAAAGTCGGTTCACAACTCCTGCATCCACACTTTTGTTTTCTGTAGATTTAAGAGCATCTGCATATTCCTTAACTTCGACGAAAGTGCAATTTATATCGAACTCTTCCATAAGTTTTCTAATCCCTTGAGGGCCCACATTGTAAATGTCATTTGTAACAACGGCTATTCTCTTATCTTCCAAGTCAGGAAATGTCTGGATTTTGGATCCTTTCTGAATATAGAGTCTCCCCCAGTTGACAAGAACGGTCTCATTTGTATAATCATATATCTTGCTTCTCTCCTCAGTGTAAGCTATATCTGTCAGTATGTCAATACTGCTATTTTTCAAGCGGGCCAAACATTCATCCCAGGTTCCATGAATATATTCAATTTCCCACCCTTCTTCATCCGCAATATACTCTAAAATATCAGCATATATGCCCTTCACTGTTCCGTTCATACCAGCAAATATCAGTGGTTCGTTTTCATACACCCCTACTTTCACCGTAGTGGCTTCATCTGCAGAGACAATTGCAGAAATAAAAGTGGTACTGGATATAATCAAGCAGATGGCCAATATTAGGTATCTTTTCATTTTTACCTGCCGCTCCATGTTATTTATGAACTTCCCTCCCTTTATTTATATCCTCACTTTATATAATAAATTATCGGTAAATATTATATATGGTATTTTGTAAAATTCCCTCTTCCGCATCTCACTTCTTTAATCCCATCACGAAAACCGCTCCTTTCGGCTCGTTATCCTCGATGTGAATCTTTCCGTTAAATTTATTAGTCAATCTTTGCTTATTGGATGATGAAA
This sequence comes from uncultured Thermoplasmatales archaeon, assembly GCA_964606745.1. Classification (GTDB taxonomy): domain Archaea; phylum Thermoplasmatota; class E2; order UBA202; family DSCA01; genus VBQP01. Next base: position 12,006 of record CAZSHJ010000034.1, read on the forward strand.
AAGTTTCTGCCCGTATTAGCGGTAATCTCACTTCTTATTGCCCTCCCTCTGTCGGGCTGCATGGAAAAGAAGGCGACAGAGGGGGCAATTATTGCAAGAAGCTTCTGGGCAGAGATATACGAGCCGGAGGTAAATATTTCCAACATAACATCCGGCAGTCTTCCAGATGTAGACATCCACTACTCAAAGGTGGGCGAAGGAAAAGAAAAGATAGGCATAGGTGACCAGATTTTTCTGTGCTACAGTATCTATACGAAAAACATGGCAGGATTTAATGGTAAGGCTTACTGCATCATTGACGGCAAGACGCTCTCGCCATTAGACGCAGATCATGAATATCTGCCCGTCTCTCCCGAGCAATCATCACAGTTTGGGTTACCCTCTCTTATGGGAAACGAGGCAAAAATTTCACCCGAGGATGTTCACACTTTCAAGTGGCCCTACAGATTTTCCCGTTACGGCAATTACACCGCTGAGTTCTATGTCGAGAACAGCAATGGCACCGCATGCGGCACGATAGAAAGAAATTTCACCCTCGAATATGCAGACCAGAATGACAGCAGATGGGGTTTCATTCTGACAGTCGACCCGCAAGGCGATGAAGTCGCATCATGGAAGGATGGTGCAATGGTTTTCGACCTGCTATGCCATCGCTACGATTTTCCCCGCCAGAATGTTATATACCTGTCCAACGGATGCGCAACCAGGGATAACGTCCTCGATTGCATGAACTGGCTTGCGGGCCATACTGACAGCAATTCAAAGATTGTTTTCTGGGCTTCCGGGCACGGGGGGCTGGAACTGAACGGCGACGATGACAGAGAACCCATAGACGGAAAAATAGAGTTGTGGAGCGGCAACCTTTATGACGGTGACGTTGCAGACTTTTTTGCATCTTCAAATTCAATGAACATCCTCTCCGTGGTGGACACCTGCTTCTCCGGAGAATTCGGCGGGCCCGACGACCTTGAAAGTGTATTCGCTCATTTTGGTTCAGGAAACAGAGTTGAAGATGAAGGCAGAATTCTTGTCACATCCTCTACAACATTCACGAGAGCAAAGGCGACAGATGACGGAGGTGTCTTCACCATTCTAATGACCGGGGCACTCAAAGGCATAAAGGACAGACTGGGCACCACGGCAGACAGCAACGATGACGGAGAAATATCTGTTGAAGAGGCAGGATTCTGGGCAGTATTCCATTGTTATACCCGTCCTTTGTCAGGCTTTCCAGAATTGAATGATTGCTATTTGGGGGACATGTATCTGGGAAAATGAACATAAATCTGGTTGCATCAGATTCATCGGGCGTTCGCTCCATGGCAACTGTCGTTGAGACAGATGATGCCTGCATTTTTATCGATGCGGCTGCCGCATTGGGTCCTTCCCGTTACGGGTTGCCGCCGCACCCTGTTGAACTGGAGGCACTGGAAAAAGCATATGGGGAAATCGAGAGAATTGCAGGAGGCTGTGATTTTTTTGTTATCACCCACTACCATTACGACCATTACCTGCCCGACGGGAAATTTTACGAGGGAAAGAAGGTGTTTGCCAAGAGTATTGACAGTGATATAAACAAGAGCCAGAAGGAAAGAGGCAGGCTTTTTGCGGAAAGATTTGACGGCAAAAGCAAGATAATGTACTGCGACGGCACGGAACATAAAATAAACAAAACAAAGATAAAATTCTCTCCCCCGTTTCCTCATGGGCCAAGGGGGACAAGACTGGGCTACGTGATAATGGTTACAGTCGAAGAGGATGATAAAGTGCTGTTCACATCCGATGTGCAAGGGCCTGTGGACGAGAAAGCTACAGAGTACATAATCCATCAAAAACCCGATGTGATTATAGCGGACGGCCCTCCTTCGTATCTACTTGGCTGGAAGTTTTCCATGGATAACCTGAAAAAAGCAGAGGGAAACATGCTCGAGATAATGAAGCAGACAGAATGCCGACTCGTTCTCGACCACCATCTTCTGAGGGATTTGAAATACAGTGAAAGAATGCCCCTGCTTTATAGTATGTACGGCGACAGAATACAGACATTTGCAGAGTACAACGGCAAGAAAAATAGTATGCTCGAGGCAAGACGGAAGGAACTGTGGAATAATCACGGGCACTAATACATCGTAAAATAATTATTGCCGGAATGGATTACCGCCATGAAATACAGCGGGGAGGAAAACAAAATCGGCGGGGTGGTCGGGGCATTAAGAACAGTCCTCCTTTTTGTGATAACCGTATCGGCTTATGCACTGGGGATATTCCCTCTGCTGTTTCTTTGTTATGAGATATTGAAATGGCTTGATTTCAGCAATCCATTCTATCTTCTGTTGCTGTCTTTTTTCATCGTAACGGGCTACATTATTCTTCTTTTTTCCCTTATCCTCTCCACGGCTTTTTTCATAAATGTTTTCAACCTCAAATACACAGAAGGCACTTACAGAAAAACCCTGGACGACAAAATGGCATTTAAGTATACTGCCTACTTCGCTCTCTACTACCCCACATACAAGCTAATAAACCTGTTTGTACTCCCCCAGATAAAGTCCTTCTATCTCTCACTCATCGGATGCAGGATAGGCAAAAATGTTTTTCTTGCTGGAGAGGAATGGTTAGACCCCTGCCTGGTGGAAATAGGCGATAACACGATGATAGGTGGGAGAGCAATTATTCTTGGACATATCGCCGAGGAAAATCTTATATTGTGCAGGACAAAGATCGGGAAAAACTGCCTTATCGGGGGTGAGACTTTTATAATGCCGGGCGTCATCATAGAGGATAACGTCGTCGTTGGGGCAAAGACGATGGTTCCCAAGGGCATGATTCTGAAAAGAGGAAAAACCTATGTCGGCGTGCCCGCAAGACCGATAAACTGATACGTTCCTCCCAAGTCATCAAATAATTTTCCTTCCGAATGTCATGAACCCCGTATGCATGATTCCTTTGGGCACCGGATGCGTATACCCCCCAATAGATTTCCATTCCCGCTGTATCGTTTCTATCGTTTTCATGTACCCGAATCCTTCCTTTTCCATCTCGCCGCGCACGTTAATCTGCTGTTCAACGTGAGGTGAATACACCACAAGCCATCCCCCGGGATTCAGACGTTCATATGCCTTATGCACAATTTTTTCGACTCCTTTCATATCAAGTGTTATCAAATCAATACTGTCCTCGACAAAATTTTCGATATCCTCGTTTTTTACCTCGACGATTTCTTCCATGCCGCAAATCTCAACATTTTTTCTGGCCTTATCGTAGAATTCCTTTCTCCGCTCGTAGGTGTATACTTTGCCCCCACTGCCGACAATGTGCCCCAAAAAAATTGCAAGGAAGCCGGAGCCGGAGCCGCCGTCGAGGCATCTCCACCCCCCGCCAGCACCCGTGACGGCCACAATCTGGGATGCGTCTTTTGGCATGATTATCTGTGCCCCTCTCCTGCACTTTTCGAGCAGATCGGTAAGAGTGGGTTCCAGGACAACAAATTCCTCGTTTCCGGCAACCAGTATCTCCCCTATTTTTGCCCCGCTTGCATCCACCCTGCCGACGTGCGTGTTAACGACGCCTCTTTTCGTAATAAATTTACGGCCCCTATTTAATAGAAGTATATATTCCGACATATTCTTTTACCTCTTCAACTGCTTTTTCAGCCTCCCCGCCCTTTAATTTTCTCGGATAATTATACATGGGCCCCACCACTCTTTCGTTGTAGAACGGGCGGTTGCATGACGGGCAGCCCGATGTGAGAAATGCATTTTCATATCCTTTGTCTCGGGGAATTAGCATCTTGTGTATCCTGCCGTCCCTGAAAACAAATCTTCCCTCGCCTTTTTCAATCAGGTACCTGGCAATCTGGAGAGTATGATATCTTCCTATTGCAGGGGGAGAGCCACCTTGAACGGGCGTATAGGCAAACAGAGCAATCCTTATCCCTTTTCGGTACAGCCACCGCATCATGTTTACAGCATCCTCGTCGCTTTCTCCGAGCCCGATGATAATATGTGCGGTCACATTTCCGAAAACATCTTTTGCTATGTCCAGCCATCGCAGATATTCATCCCATGACGGAACACGACTCTTCCATTTATTGAACAGCTTCTCGGTGCAGCAGTCGAGCCCCACTCCCACCCTCTCCACTCCAGCTTCCCGCATTCTTTCCATACTTTTCCTGCTTGCCGGGTTCATTGAAACTGAAATCGGAATTCCGTACAAACTCATTGCCCCGGCGGCTTTCACTATGTCATCGACAACTCCTTCATAGTACAAACTCTGGATGCATATTCTGCCTGCCTTTCCATCAATATTACAGAGAACATCATCAAGAGGAAATGGCGGCCATCTCACTCTTGACAAAAAATCTCCGCCCTGTGTGCAGTAACCACATGTCCCGTTGCATTTCTCCCCGACCATGAAATAAAGGGTTGTAGGCATCACCTCCGTCTTCCACTCCCTCAATCCCAGCATCGACGCCGTTGCCGCAGAAACACGTATTTTATTCATCATATCCTTCCTTCCCGACCATTGGAACAAATGCACAGCCCCCTAAATTTTTTTGGGTTATATCCCCATTTTTTTCCGTGAGAATGAGGTCGCATACCGCCCCCCCAATAGGCAGAATCATTTTCCCGTGCGGCAAAAGATGCTCCACAAGCATTGGCGGGACGGAGGGAGCCGCACATGTGGCATATATTCTGTCAAAGGGACTGTATTCGGGCAGACCTAGTGAACCGTCTCCGATAACGATTGTTACATTTTCTATTCCCATCTCTTTAAAATTTTTTCTTGCTTTCCCTGCAAGTTCTGTTATCCTTTCAACCGTATAAACGTGTCCCTCCTTTGCCACCTTTGCCGTAATTGCAGCATGATAACCTGTACCCGTGCCTATTTCCAGTACCCTGCTATCTCCTTTCAGGTTCAATGCCTCGGTCATTATCGCAACCATGTGGGGGGCAGAGATCGTCTGGCCATATCCTATTCCGAGAGGAGTGTCATTGTATGCATATTTTTTTTCTCTCTCCGGAATGAACATCTCTCTCGGTATTTCCCGCATGGCATCTATCACGTTCTTGGACGAGAGATAACCGTTCTGCATGAGTCTTCTAAGCAGCAGTTCCTTCTCCACGTAAAGGAATTTTAAGTCTGTATATATACTATGCTGGCATTGCTATTAAGTAATCTTTTGTATTATGTCCGGTAGTTCCAAATTTACAGGTGAAAAATTCCCGTGTCAACTTCGAGGGTGATAACGGCTATTATTGCCCCTGCATCTGAGTCGCCGTCAAAAGTATTGCTTGATATCATATTTCTATATGTTTATTCTGTTGAATACTGAATGCTAACTTATTATTTTTGCAAATTTTTATATCTTCTTTTTCCCAGCATTAATTCATCTAAATAGTCAATAATCTGGTTTGCATTATCATATTTTTTTGATAATAAAAAATAATTCATTATAGCTTTTCTCACATAAGTATCAGCCAATTCGATGAAACCAGACAGTGTATATTCCTCTGAAATGATTTTAATTTTTTGCTTTTGTTTACGTTTTCCATGTATAGCATTGCTCCTGATTAGGTACATTTTTTTTGCAAATAAAAATATTTTCTCTCTCTCTAAAAAATTATTTCCTATCAAATATGCAAACCTAGTAGCAAATTTATAAGTTAACCCTTCTGTCTCTCCTCCCTTAAGAATGAGCCCTTCCAATATACTACAAAATGCACAAACTCTATCATAAGATATTTTCCAATATGACATACTATATCCTAAAAGGGATGACCAAAAATTTTTAAATTTCTCAAATACTCTTGGGTATAGCCCCAATAGATTATTGAAAAAATCAACAAATTGTTCACGTTCCTTAGCTTTTAATTGATAATGTTCATGTGTGCGAAAACTAACTAGACTAAAACTCCATGATGTCAGTTCAATATCTAGTTCATCTTCATTATATCGAAAAGTTTCGAAAAAACATACTTTTCCTTTTTTAAATAACTGAATTATGACTTCAAATAAAAAAAGAGGCATTTTTCTCCTCTTAGCTTCAGAATAGGTGATATACTCCCCGCCATGAATGGCGGGGAGTATATCACCATAATCATTTATTTCAATCTCTTTCATCCAGCAATCAAAAAAATGTAGCGGCATTAAATAGACTTCATCTTTCTGCCTTTTACGACGAATTTTTTTTGTTTTATTTTCCTCTGGCACCAAATAAGTAATCTAATATATGAACTTTAATACTTTCGTTCAGTTTTATAGTTGTTCCAACTCTGAGAGCGATAAGACTCGCCTGTAACACTGGGTGATAAACTTTAAAATCAAAAGTTATCGTGCTTTATCCATATCCAATTTTCTTCATCAACACCACATTTTTCACAAGAGCTTATATTTCCGTTTAAGTCTATAAAGATTTCATTTAATGCTTCTTCTGGTGTTTCCCAAGTAGTCGCAGAATCATATGGATTTGGCATGTATTTCTTGGAAGAAGTTGGATAATGACTGACTTTTCCCATATATCCACCATCTATTGTTTCCAAAATCTTAATCTCATCTCAGCGAGAAATCCCCAACCTTTAGGTAGGGGATGAATCG